>CAKUXD010000006.1 GCA_934699705.1 uncultured Candidatus Melainabacteria bacterium | reverse complement strand
ACATAAGGTTGTGGTGCTAAAACCATTCCTGCTCCGCCACCATAAGGGGTATCATCAACTTTTTTATGTTTATCAAGCGAAAAATCGCGAGGATTTATTGTCTTAACTTCAATTACATCACGCTCAATTGCGCGTTTTAAAATACTGCAATTACAGTATGAGTCTATCATTTCTGGGAATAATGTTAATACATCAAATCTCATTATTCAATTAATCCTTGAATTTCGTTTATATATATTTTTTTGTTTTCTAAATCAACTTCTGGAACTAATTCATCAACAAATGGCACTAAAGAAATTTTTTGAGAAGTCCCTCTTATAGACAACAAGTCATTTGCACCATTTGAAGAAACACCAATAACCATTCCTATTTTTTTGTCATTTGAATAAACTTCCATTCCAATTAAATCATCAACCAAGTATTCACCGTCGTCTAAAGAACTTTCAAAATCCTCTTGCGGAACATAGATTAAAGCATTTTTGTATTCTAAAACTTCATTAATTGAATTTATACCTTCGAATTTTATAATCGCAAATTTATTATTAAATTTGATATTTTTAATTCTGAAATATTTATATTCATCATTTACAAAAATATAAGCACCCGAAAGAGATTTCAAGAAATCAGCTTGATTTTTCGAATACCCAACCTTGGCTTCGCCTTGAACTCCATGAAAATTTAAAATTTTACCGATAGAAATGTAATTATTCTTCATCTTCATCAGCTTTTTTGGCTTTTCTGCCTCTTGTTTTCTTTTCAGGTTTAACTTCTTCTTCTACTGCTTCAGCGTCTTCTTTAACCGCTTTTTTAGCTCTTGTTTTTTTAGGTTTTTCTTCAACTTCGCTTTCTGCGTCTAAAGGTTCTTCAACCTCTGCTTTAGCTTTAGCTTTTGTAGATTTTTTCTTTTTTACTTCTTTTTCTTCTTTTTCAGCAGAAGTTTTTTTAAATTCTTCTGGAGCATCTTCTCTGTCTTGATTCCATCTATCTAGCCCCATTTGACTTCTGATTAAGCCTATACCAACGTGAACACGCCATTCGTCCATTTTTAGTTGTACCGCAATAATTTTATGACAACCAATTGGAGGAAGTGGCAATAATGGTTCATACAAACTTCTTATAGCTAGTAATTGGTCTGGAGAAATTGCCAATTTACGTTTTGGGAATGGCAATTTTGGTAGCATCATTTTTTGACGTACTAAATTTATACCAAAAAATACTTTTCTTGGCTCTAAACCAATTTTTTCACCAATCACTTCATGAGCATCTGGATTTGGCAATGGAAGCATTGCCTTATAAAGAGCTTCAATTTGTTCTAATTGCTCCTTACTGATTAAAAGTTGTTTTTGAGGTTTTGGAGGTCTATTACCTGCTGGTCTGCGTTGGAAACCGCCACCTTGAGGTCTGCGTTGCTGAAAACCACCTTGTGAAGGTCGTCTTTGTTGATAGCCACCTTGATTTCTGTCTTGATATCCACCACGTTGTTGGTATCCGCCTTGACTTTGATACCCGCCACGTTGTTGATAGTTATTTCTTTGTTGATAGCCACCTTGTCTATCTTGATATCCACCACGTTGTTGGTATCCGCCTTGTCTGTCTTGATATCCGCCTCTTTGTTGGTATCCACCTTGACCTTGATAGCTTCCGCGTTGTTGATAATTATTTCTTTGTTGGTAACCACCCTGGTTATAACTACGTTGTGGTCTTTCATAACCGCCTGAACTATATCCGCCAGCTGAATAACCGCCTGCTGAGTATCCACCAGACGAATACGAACCACCATAATTAGAAGAACCGTAATCTTGTTTATTACCTTCTAAATCTTGACCATCTTGTTGTTGATAGCCTTGATTATTTTGTTCTTGTTGTTGTTCGCCATCACCTGAATCGCCACCTGATGGCATCATGCTTTTGTCAGGATATAAACAATTTGGACAAATAACTCGTTTTGGGTTCTTTGTTTCAAACTCTGCGCCACATTTAATACATTTATTTACATACATAAGACATGCCTCTAATTTTTCAAATAAATCCTTCTCCTACAAGGTAAAAACGGACTTCTAATATCATATTTCAACTAATAAACTATAAATCCATTATAACAGAAATTTTTTATTTTTCCAACATGAAAGTTACAGGTCCGTCATTTATTAGCTCAACAGCCATTTCTGCTGCAAATTTTCCAGTCTGTGTCTGGATTTCATGGCTTTTTACAAATTTTACAAATTCTTCATATAATTCATTTGCTAATTCTGGCAATTCTGATTTGTCAAAACTTGGTCTAGTCCCTTTTTTACAATCTCCACATAGTGTAAATTGAGAAACTACAAGCATTTCGCCGTTAATATCTAACAACGATTTATTCATTTTCCCGTTTTCATCAGAAAAAATTCTTAACTTAACTATTTTATCAGCCATTTTCTGAACATGCTCAAGAGTATCCCCTTTTTCTATACCAACAAAGGTTAATAGTCCATGCCCGATTGAAGAATAAATTTTATCGTCTATTGTTACCGACGCTTTTTTAACTCGCTGAATTAAGCATTTCATTTAACGTTTGCACCTTTTCTTTTAAAATATTATATATTATATTTAACCAGTTTTCTGTATCAACAAAATATTTTTTTAAACTCGTATATACATCATAAATATTTTCTGCATTTGCAGAAGAAGATATTTTCAACTTATACTCTAAATCCAGTTCAACTGAGCGTTGTAAGTAAAAATAAAGTCGAGATTTTTTTGAAAAACTTTCTTTTAAATCAATATACATTGACAAAATTTGTTTAAAATATTTCAAGCAATTATCAGTTAAAGTTTTTCGATTATTATACTCCTTATCAAAGCTTTCAATCAAAGAGTCAGCAGATTTGAAAGATTTTAATATCATTTCAATATTTTTAATATCAGTATTAATGTTTTCAACAATATTTTTTAAATCATACTTAAAATCAATCTTTAAATCTAATCTTTTTACTGGCTCTTTATCTTTTAAAATGTCTTCTAAAGGCTTATTTATAAACCCTTCTATCAAAGCACCTTCCATAGAAGTATTATATAAATTAATATCCTTGTTATTATTTTTTGCAAAATTCGAAAACTCTGCTATAAAAGAGGCATAATCAATCGAAGTTATCAGCTTGTTGCCTTTAATACCATCTACAAAGACTAAATTTTTAAATCTATTCTCTAAAAATCTTTGCGCTTTTAATTTTTTTTGTTCTTCTGTTAGAGTTGTACCTTCTGGATATAAAGAATTTTTAAATAATTCAAAATCTTTAGCAACAACATTCGCTTCTCCTGTTAATTCATTAAACTGATACTCTAAGCCTTCAATTTTTGCACCTGAAGAATAACATTTTCCATCAAGATAAGCTAAATCCTGACCAACTAAAATTATATTTTTAAACCCAAATAATTTTGCACTATAAAGCGCAGTAAAGGAAACAGTGCCACTTGACACACATTCAGATGAATCCACATTGGCATATTGGGACCAAATTAAATTTGCAACAGAAGTCTTTGACGGATATGAAATAACGTTTCTTACCCTTGCATTATGAACCTCTCTATGAGTTATTGGTTCTACAATTAAATCAATATCTGAAATATCATATTTTTCAAATTGTTGAATTGTATTTGCTAATTCGACACTAACAATAAAATCTGGAGTTATACCATTTTTCATTAAACTGCCTGTTGCTTGACCAACACAGAAAATTATTACATTTTCTCTATATTTTTTTATAATTTCAATATTTTTATCTAAAGTTGGGCCAGCAGACACGATTAAAGCCGTTTTTCCTTTATAAAAATTCTTAAACTCAGTAATTGGTGTTTCATGTATCGAGGCATCAATATTTTCACAAACCGATTTTACTGAACTATTTAATTTATTTTTTATATAATTGCTATCTATAATAATTGAGCCCATCAACAGATTAACCTGACTTGCAAATTTTTTCAACTCCTGCTCAAATAAATTTTTATACGACGGTAAAAACGAAATGATTGTATTTACCTCAGGAAAATAATTTTTTTTATAACACTCATTAAATTCTTGATAATTTGTACAAACAAATACATTTTTTCTGCTTAACTCCTCTGTAAAATCAGCAATTTCAAGGGTTGAAGCAATAATTTCTAAATTTGGTTCATAAACAATAACTGTGCCATTTGAATTTAATGCAAATTGTTGAAACAAATACCCCAAACCAAAGCCAAACAAAACATGCATTGACGCTGGCGTATTCTCAACTTTATTAAAAATCCTTTTTGCCTCTAACTCTGCGCCATATACATCATGCAAAGGTACTTCATTATAAGTCAAATTCGGTTCTTGCAAACTCGTATTTGTAACTATAATATCATTTTTCAATTCTTTTATCTTTAAAATATTGTATTTTGAAGTTGGATTATAGTTTGAAATTAATTTCAAATTTGCATCTAATATCGGATTACTGTTCAACTTTCCCCCTTAATTGTCCGCAAGCCGCATCAATATCAGCGCCTCTTTCAAGTCTAACTGTAACTTTTTTACCTGAATGTTCTAAAATATATTTGAACTTCATAATTGAATTATTTGATGGTTTTTTATAATCATTTTCAACAACTGGATTGTATGGAATTAAGTTAATATTACATTTTATGCCTTTTAATAAATCCACCAATGACTTTGCACATTCTAAAGTATCGGTTAAATCTTTAATTAACAAATATTCAATCGTAACACGCCTTCCTGCAATTTCAAAATATTTATCCAAAGCCTTTTTCATTTCTTCAATCGGATATTTTTTATTTATAGGCATAATCTTATCCCTAATTGAATTAATTGGCGCATGTAAAGACCAAGCCAGCGTTGATTGAGTGTTATTTTTTGCAAATTCAGCAACTTTCGGCGCAATTCCACTTGTGGAAACAGTAATTCTTCTAGCACCAATTTGGCAAGAAGTATTAAAAATTTCAATTGCTTTTAATACATTTTCTAAATTTAATAAAGGTTCTCCCTGCCCCATAAATACAACGTTTGTAACTTTTAAACCAGTATCTCTTTGGATTGTTAAAACCTGTTCTACAATTTCAGAAGCGGTTAAATTTCGTATAAAACCTCTTTTACCAGTTGCGCAGAAAGAACAATTCACCGCACAACCTACCTGTGAACTTACACAAGCAGTTAAATTTGCACGATTATCAAATCTCATCAAAACGGTTTCAACGCATTCTCCATCTGGATATTCTACCAAATACTTTAATGTTCCATCTTTGCTAACTTGTTTCTTTTTAATTCTTGTATCACTAACTAATGCAATCCCTTTCAGTTCTTCACGAAATTTCAAAGATAAATCAGTCATTTCATCAATTGAAGAAACAGATTTTAAGTAAATCCAGTTTTGAATTTGCTTTGCTCTGAATTTTGAAGCCTTTAGCGGTTCTAAAATTTTTTCAATTTCGTTTATATTTAATCCTGAAAGTATAATTTTTGACATTATTTCACCAATTTCAACAGCCTGTCTGTATCTTTATCTCCGCGCCCTGAAATATTTACAACAATCAAATCTTCTTTTTTAGTGTTTGGCATTAAATTTTCCAAATATGCCACCGCATGAGAGCTTTCTATTGCTGGAATAATTCCTTCTAATTTTGACAGTCTTAAAAATCCTTCAATTGCTTCATCATCTGTAATTGCACCATATTTAGCACGTCCTGTTTTAAATAAATAACAATGTTCTGGACCACAACCAGGGTAGTCCAAACCTGCAGATATAGAATACGATTCTTTCACTTCATCGTTTTCATCAACAAGTACATATTGCTTAAATCCATTATAAACTTTAACTTTACCAGTATTTAAAGTTGCGGCAGTTTTTACAGAAGTTACCCCTTCACCAGCAGCTTCAACACCGACAAGTTGAACTTCTTTATCATCAATAAAAGGATAAAAACAGCCAATTGCATTACTTCCACCACCAACGCAGGCAACTACATAATCTGGTAATCTGTTTTCTTTTTTAATAATCTGTTCTTTAATTTCTGAACCTATAATTGATTGGAAAAATCTAACCATTTTTGGATAAGGGTGCGGTCCTACGGCAGAGCCTAGTATATAAAAGACCTCGTCTTTATGAGCCTGCCAATAATTACTTGCGGCTTCACAAGCATCTGCCAAAGTTTTCGTTCCTTCGGTTACACTATGAACATTTGCACCTAATAATTTCATTCTTTGAACATTTGAAAATTGTCTTTCTATATCAGTTTCGCCCATAAAAACTTCGCATTCCATACCTAATAAAGCTGCAACCGTTGCAGTTGCGACACCATGTTGTCCTGCGCCTGTTTCAGCAATAACTCTTTTTGCGCCCATTCTTTTTGCTAACAAGGCTTGACCTAAAACATTGTTAATTTTATGTGCGCCAGTATGATTTAAATCTTCACGTTTTAAATAAATTTTTCCTTTTCCGTAATACTCTGTTAATCTTTTTGCAAAATATAATGGAGTTGGACGTCCTGAATAATCAGTTAATAAGTCATACAATTCCTTCAAAAAACTTTTATCATTAATAGCTTCTTCAAAAGCGTTACTTAAATTTTCTAAGGTTGGTCTAAATTCATCATGAACATAAGCCCCGCCAAATTCGCCAAAATACCCGTTTTCATCAGGTAAATTATAATTTAAAAGTTTTTTAACAAACATTACAAATTCTCCTTTTCTAATTCTTTTAAAAAATGATATTTTACTTCCTTCATCGCTCTGATTGTCAAAACAATAATTTGTATATCTTCATGCCAGTTTGTAAAAGCACACGTTGTATGAAGCATTTGAATTGGATTATCTGGGTAATCTCTACAAATAGATGGTCTATTTTCATAATCAGAGCATAAATTATCTTCTGTTACTTTCTTACAATGGTAATAATATACTTTTTCACCAGCTTCATTAATTAAATCAACATACTCCCTATACAACGAAGAAGGAATATTTTCATCTGCATAAGGTTCAAAAACAGAAATAAATTCTTTTGCAAATTCATCACCCGATTGGGCTTTTACAAGTAATTCCTTGGGAGAAAATTCACTTATTGCCAATTTACAGCACGCACCGCACTTTGCACAATTATACTTTTTGCGTCTTTCTATAATTTCATTACGCTGGGTCTGAATATGTTTTTCCAGGTCATTATCAAGATAATTTCTGATTTTATCTGGTGTTAATCCGTTTAATTCTCCTTGAATAGACGTTAGAACTGATACAAAAACTTCTCTGTATTTTCTTAGTAATTCTTCCCTATGTCGCTTTAGCTTATCCATAGTCGATATATTATCACAAATTAGCGAACTTACCAATGTTATTTTTAATATTTCTCCATATACTATGGGCAGAATTAGAAAGGAGAAAAAATGACAGAAAAACTAGAATTATACCGTTGCAATGTATGCCACAATCTCGTTGAAGTTTTAGAAAATGGAGTCGGAGAATTAGTCTGTTGCGGAGAAAAAATGGAATTAATAAAAACTCATTCTTCTGAAAATGAGGAATTAAAAGATAAACATATCCCCGTTATTGAAAAAACTCTTGAAGGATATTTAGTTAGAGTAGGCGCGGTAAAACACCCGATGACCGAAGAACATCATATTAATTTTATCCAAGTTATTTCTAATGATAAAAAATATATTAAAACTAAATTTTTATCTCTTGAAGATGAACCTAATCTAAATGTTAAATGTAATTGCGAAAAATCATTATGGGCAAGAGCTTTATGCAATATTCATGGACTATTTAAAGGAGAATACAATGCTTAGTGAACGAATAAACAACGCACTTAATACACAAATTAATAAAGAATTTTTTTCAGCTTATTTATATCTTTCAATGTCGAATTATTTTAATGGACTGGGACTTGAAGGTTTTGGGCATTGGTGCAAAAAACAAGCCGAAGAAGAAGTTTCGCATGGTATGGATATTTTTAATTTTCTTACAGATTTGAATGGAAAAATCGAATTTACACAAATTACAACACCAGAATCAAACTTTAGAAATCCTATTGATACCATCAAAGAAATAGTTTCTCACGAAAAATACATTACAGAAACAATTAAAAGTATTACAATTATGGCAAAAGAAGAAAATGCTTTCACTACACAAAACTTTTTAGAATGTATGCTTCAAGAACAAATTGAAGAAGAAAAAACTTCATATAAAATTTATACCCAACTTAAACTTTTTGGCGAAAGTAAAACTGCAATGTATCTGCTAGACAAAGAACTTGCACAAAGAAAATAATATATTTTCCATATAAAAAGGCTCTTTTAAAAGAGCCTTTTTGTTTATGATTTTGGATTTTTTAATTAAGCCTTTTTACCTTTTAATAATAAGAATGAACCTACTGCTAAAATACCGCCTAATAAACCACCTACTACATTACCGGCAATTTTTGAAGCTTTTGATTTTGTAGTTTGAGATGTTCCTTCTATTCTTGAAATATTTTCATCTGCTGTTGTTTTATTACCTAAGCCGAATGTTAATATTTGTTTTAAACCTGACATAAATGAACCTGATGAATTTGCTCTGATGTCATCTGTTATATATGTACCTGTTTGTTGCGCATATAATTGTTCTGCGTATGCTCTGATTTGTGCGTCTTGATCTTCTGGACTCAAGTTTTTGTTTACTTGTGAACCATAAGCACTTTTTACTGCAGCTAACAATTTATCATATTCTGCTTTTACATTATCTTGATTATCTGCTTTAATTTGACTGCTCAATACTTGAATTTGACGGGCAATACTGTTGTTTTGACCTTGCATTCTGAATTGAGCATTGTTTTGGTTTTGATACATTGATACTTGTCTGTCAATTCCAAAATTATCCCATTGTTGCATTGTTTGCATTTGGTATTGTGGATTTAATATGCCAAATCCACCGTACATTCCTGCACCCATAGCTGGCATCATACCCATACCGCCACCCATTGCAGTATTAGCTGATAGAATTGGCGCATTCATAATCGTATCCGCATCCATTGAATACATGTATGGATTTACCATTCCGAAATTAACTGACATTTTTAAAACCTCCAATAACTTTCGTTATTATTGAAACCATTTAAACCAATTTTGTAAGTTTTATACGCTTACATATATATAAAGTTTTTCAAAAGCCAATAATTGCCATGTTTTTCGGGATTTGTTAAGTTTTGTTAATTAAATACAACAAAAATCGAACTACTTAAAGCCCGATTTTTGAAGTTATATTTGAATTTGACTAAATTTTAAGAAACTAAGCTTTTTTACCTTTTAATAATAAGAATGAACCTACTGCTAAGATACCACCTAATAAGCCACCTACTACATTACCTGCGATTTTTGCAGCTTTTGATTTTCCTGTTTGAGATGTTCCTTCTATTCTTGAAATATTTTCATCTGCTGTTGTTTTATTGCCTAAGCCGAATGTTAATATTTGTTTTAAACCTGACATAAATGAACTTGATGAATTTGCTCTGATGTCATCTGTTATATATGTACCTGTTTGTTGTGCATATAATTGTTCTGCGTATGCTCTGATTTGTGCGTCTTGATCTTCTGGACTCAAGTTTTTGTTTACTTGTGAACCATAAGCACTTTTTACTGCAGCTAACAATTTATCATATTCTGCTTTTACATTATCTTGATTATCTGCTTTAATTTGACTGCTCAATACTTGAATTTGACGGGCAATACTGTTGTTTTGACCTTGCATTCTGAATTGAGCATTGTTTTGGTTTTGATACATTGATACTTGTCTGTCAATTCCAAAATTATCCCATTGTTGCATTGTTTGCATTTGGTATTGTGGATTTAATATGCCAAATCCACCGTACATTCCGCCTGCGTATGGAGTTACACCATTCATATTCATCATGCCAACACCAGAATAAGCATTTAAAACAGGCATATCCATAACGCTCATTCCCATTGATGGATTTACCATTCCGAAATTAACTGACATAACTGTGTAACCTCCAAAACCTATACTTTTTTTAATAAACCTTTAAACCAATTTGTAGATATTTTATCCCTACATCTATATAAAGTTTTTCGAAAGCCAATAATTGCCATGTTTTTCAGGATTTGTTAAGAAAAGTTAACAAAATAAAAAAATCCCCTGTTCAAATCGCCATAAACAGGGGAATTAATCAGTAAAAGAGACATCAGCAACACTATTACACACGTTAAAAAATTTTTCCAATAATGGACTAAGAAATATATTTAATTTATAATTTTGGTATGAAAAAGATATTTTTAATTATTACATGTTTATTATTTGCTACCACTTGTTTTGCAGAAGAAATGAGCAAATCCCAGCAAGCTGTGGCGTATTACAACGACAATAACATTGAAGAAGCAATAAAGATATTACAGAGTATTCCAGAGGCAGATAAAAACGCTTCTGATTGGCTTTTAATGGGGAATTTGCTTCAAGATAAAAATATGAACGCGGAAGCAGTGTTTATGTTTAAGCGTTCAATTTTAACAGATAAAAATTTTTATAAAGCACATTACAACCTAGGAAACATGTATCTTGCAGAAGAAAAGCCTTTAATGGCGATTGAAAGTTTCAAAAACGCAATAAAAATAAAACCTGATTTTGCCTATGGTTACTATAATTTAGGCTGTGCTTATTTTAGACTTGGCGATTATAAAAAAGCAAAAAAATACTTTGAAAAAGCAGTTACCCTAAAAAATACAGAACCAGATTTTCAGTACAATTTAGCCTTATGCTACAAAAATTTAAACAAACAAAAACTTGCTCAAAGACATTTAGATTTTTACAATAAACTAATTGAAAACAAATAAATCTATATTAATAGACTTGCATGTAGTTTATTAGGATATTAAAATATAGTTATGGGAAAAGTATTAGGCTTAATCATAAAAATTTTTCTTATAACAATCGTGTTATTTTTGTTATACTGCGTAACAATAGGCAGAGATTTTGGCAAACAACAATATAACAAAATATTAGGCATGTACTACGTAAATCTTGGAGATAAAGCTTTTAAAACACATAACATGCAAACTGCAGTTAACGCATATCAACACGGTTTAACTCTTTTTCCAAAACACTACGAAGCATGGCTTAACCTTGGAAATATTTATGTTGTTTATGAAGATTATTTTTCAGCAGCCCAAGCCTACCAAAACGCCATTTTAGCAAAAGATAATTATACATTAGCAAGAATGAACCTTGGAATTATTACTGCTGAAAAACTTGGTGATTTTGATGGAGCTATACTTCAATATCAATCAATAATTGATTCAAAACATTTTTTAATTTCTATTCCATTTGTTTACAACAATAAAAATAGTGAAACGGAAAACAAAGCTATCGCTTATTACAATATGGGCAGAGCCTACTCTCAAAAAGCTTTATACACTCCGAAAGAAAAAAAATCAGACAAAAAGGAACTTCTTGGAAAAGCTGCAATAGCCTATGAAAATGCCGTCTTAATTGTTCATGATAACTATAATATGTTATATAATTTAGCATTAACATATCACTTATTAGGAGATTACAGAAAAGCGGGTCAATACTACTGCAAAGCCATAAAAACAGAACCTATGCATTATGAAGCACACTATAATTTAGGACTATTACTTCGACACCTAAATCAAGAAACTTACGCAGTTGATGAACTGGAAAAAGCCGCCGTACTATCTTCTTCTACCCACTCAAAATATATTTATGACGTTCTAAATACAGTATCTATGGAAGTTTTGCAAAAAGGAACTCAAAAAGAAAACAATAAAAAAGAAAATATACTAGACGAACCAATAATATTGGTAAACGGAAAAATTTCAGTATCAGATGATAGCAACTTGGCTATTATTGAAAACTTTAGAAAATGTAATTCTGAAGAATTATTTAACTTTAATTAAAACGGGAAAAACTATTGAAAACTATCGCATATATTTGTAGCTACGAATTAAACGAAAATCTTGCAGTTGATGAATTATCAAAACAAACTGCGGAGATTAAACATTTTTGCAAATGCCACAATATAGAACTTGATGAAATATTTACAGAAACCAGTACCAGAGATGATTTTAAACCTGTCTTATTAAATATTTTAAGTAATTATTATAATATTGCAGAGCGTTTAATAGTTGCAACCCCTGATATTATAAGCAAAAATGAAGATTTCAGGGATTGGATTTCTGACGAATTAAATAGAATAAATATTGAGCTAATTTTTATCAACAATAACAAAGAAAAACTTGAGCCATATTTTGAAAAAAGAATTACATCATTTACGGATAAAATAAAAAATATTCCGTCTTTACCTGAAATAATTACAAAATCAATAGAAATAATGCAAAATCCAAACGCGTCAGCAAGCGATTTGTCAAAAATTATTTCTAATGATATCGGCTTAACTGCAAGAGTTTTAAAACTTGTAAATTCCTCGTATTATGGTTTTCCAAAGCAAATTTCTACAATCCAACAAGCCATTACTATTCTTGGATTTACAACAATAAAGGGAATTATATTATCCGCAAGTATTTTCAAAATGTTTTCACCAAAAGGAAATCAACCTTTTGACTACAAGAAATTTTGGAAACATTCTCTTTTAGTTGCAACTGCATCGAGAATTTTTGCAAACAAAATAAATATTTCAACAAAAGATGACATATTTGCAGCCGCATTTTTACACGATATAGGCAAAATTATTTTTGCACAATACGATTGGGAAAATTACTCAAAAGTTCTAAAATTTGAAGGTTTATCAGAAGAAGAACTTCTGAAAAAAGAAGAAGATATTTGCGGTTTAAATCATTGTGAAATCGCGAATGTAGTTGCATATTCGTGGAATTTGCCAGAAATTTTTTGCGATATCATAACTTATCATCACTCGCCAATGCAAAGTTATAAGTACAACAAGGAAAGTTGCATAGTTTACGTAGCAAATATAATTATTACTAGCATAACAAGTAACAAAAACTTAAATATTGATAACATTCCTTTAGATATACTTGAAAATTTAAATATTTCGGGCGACAATATAATTGAAGTACATGATGAAGTTATTAATATCGCAAATGAAATTAATGATATTGATAGTTTTTTTCAGTAAGGTTGAAAGGGTAGTTTATGAGCGATGCCTCATTTGAAACAGAAAGCATAAATTCTAAAGAATTGAACTTTTTATCAAATGTGTCAATAGGTTTGACACAGAACTCTGACCCTGCGGATATTATTGAATCTCTTTCTGAATCTTTCAGACAGATGATTAATTTAGAAAACTTGAATATATATATATATGATGACAATACACAAACACTTCGAGATTATGCTAAAAGTTGGATTGTCATTGATGAAATTCACGATAAAACTTATACCGAAAAACTTTATCACGTTGTAAAAACTTCAAAATACGATGACTTTTTGATTAATGACAATAGCATTAATATCAAAGACTTTAGTGATATTGACAAATACATTAATGCAAGAAAAAATACAATTTTATTCCCGTTAATGAAGGGGGATAACCCTTATGGTTTAATTGAGCTTATCATTAACTTAACTATTTCTGATGTATTAACAATCGACTTCTTTAAAGCCTTGATTATTGCAGCTTATCAAATTTCATTAAAAATTCAGAACAAAGTTTTAGCAGACAAAATGCAAGCCAACATTGATTTCCACGAATCAATGAAAAACATCGCAAAAATTATTGAAACTCAATACGATTTGAACTATATTATCCCGCTAATCGGGGAAATGATTGACAAATTTATCTCAGACCACTTGGTATATATCTTCTTGCGTCAAGATGAAGAGTACAAACTCGTATGGCCATTAGCTTGCAGAGATACAAAAATTTTAGAAATGGTTAATAATATTAACGCAGATACGCAATATTTGTTGACAGACGACAATAAAATCGGTTTATTCCCTCTTGTTGCGGCAGATTCATCAATTCTTGGTTGTATCGTAGCTCATAGCCATATTGATAAATTGAGCCAAAGAGAAATTGATTACCTTGACCAATTAACAAAACAATCTTCAATCACAATTCAACGTGCAAATATGTACGCAGAAAACTTACAATATGCGACATTAGACGCTTTAACAGGCTTAAACAACAGACGTCAATTTGAAGTTAGACTTCGCCAAGAGGTTGCAACCGCAAAAAGACAAGGACGACCACTTTGCGCAATTATGCTTGATATCGACTTTTTCAAAAAAGTTAACGATAACTACGGCCACGCAGTTGGTGATGAAGTTCTTAAAAATGTTGCAGAAATTATTAAAACACAACTTAGAGAATCAGATATTCCGTCAAGATACGGTGGTGAAGAATTCGCTATTCTTCTACCTTTCACAAAACTTGATGAAGCAGGAAGCGTTGCTCAACGACTACGTAGCGCAGTAGAAGCTAAACACGTCGATTTAAGCGAAGTAAAAGATGCTAAAATCAGCGAAATTCAAGTTACAATAAGTGTTGGCGTATATCAATATCAAGAAGGCGACGAACCTCAACAATTATATACAAAAGCAGATAAAGCCTTGTATTATGCCAAAGAACACGGTAGAAATAAGGTTATTGTAAACAGAGGCTAATATGAGCAATTTTAACGTTAACTGTAAATCTTTAAAAGATACAGAAACTTTAGCAAAAAACTTAGCGCCTCTACTAGAAAACGGTTGTTTTATCAATCTTTTTGGTGAAATTGGTGCTGGTAAAACCGCATTAGTAAAGCTTATTGCCGAACAAATGGGGATTAAAGAACACGTTACAAGCCCAAGTTTTGTAATTTTAAACGAATACCACACAGGAAAAATTCCAGTTTATCATTTTGATTTATACAGACTTGAAGATGCTGGAGTAAAAACTATTTGCGATGAATTAAGAGAATATTCTGAAGGAAGAATTTTAACTTTTGTTGAATGGGCAGAATTTTCACAAGATGAAATTCCATTTAACAGAATAGAAATTAATGTAACCTACGAAGCTGATGATAGCAGAACATACTCATTTACGGCTTACGGAGAAAAAGAAACCAAAATTATTGAGGAATTAAGAAATTGTTATTAACTTTTGATACATGTTTAGACAAAACTTATGTCGGTTTAGCGGATAACGACAAGATTTTATCAACTAAAATTATAGAAAACAACGGTAATACTTACCACTCAGCATATTTAATTTCAACAATTGCAGAAATTTTAAAAGAAAATCATCTCTCACCACAAGATTTAACTGCAATTGCTACAAACATTGGTCCAGGTAGCTTTACAGGAATACGAGCTTGCACAAGTGTTGCAAGAATTATGGCTCAACAATTAAACTTAAAAGCAATCGGCATATCTTCTCTTGAATTAATTGCAGAATTAAATACCAATAAAGATACAAAAACTTTAGTTTTACTTGACGCAAGAAAAAATATGGCTTACGTGTGGGACGAAGAAATTTTAGGCTCAATCGCAATTGAAGATATAAAAGAAATGGTTAAAGAAGACAAATATTCTATCATTTGCGACGATAGCATGTATGAAGTTTTTAAAGAAATTACTAAAGACATTCAATCCTATACAAAAATACCGCACGATTTTGCCAAAACATTAATAAAAATTGCCAATAAAAAACTTGAAAAAGACTTTGGTGATTGGAGAAAGCTTAAACCGCTTTATATTCAGCCACCTCAAATATTCGTTAAATAAAATTATTTAATAAAAGTCGCGTATTTTTGTTACAAAAAAATCCGCGACTTTGTGCTTTGCTATTTATTTCGACATAAAACTACATTCCGCTAAGCATAGCTTTATCCATTTTATTTTGGTAAAAATCCGTATTAATATTAAGCTTTTTACCAATATTCAAAAGCATTTCAACAAACTCTTTATCTGATTCGTTTTTAAAATCCTTGATATTTTCAATATAATCACCAACTTCATGGTAAATTTTATTAAAGTAAGTATTTTGAGCTTCTGCAATGTCAACTTTTAAATCAAGTTTTTCTATAAAATCAAAAATTTCGAGAGTTGCCTCTGCCTGATGAATTTCAATACTAGAAGCTAATCTGTTAATGTTTTGCAACAACTTATGGCTAAACAACTTGGCAGTTGGTTGTTTATCAATTTCTATACCAATATTTTTAGCCTCAAAATTAATATCTGCCGCTTGTTGAATAATTTGTGGGTCAAGATAAGACTTTGATTCACTCATCAAGTTGTTGAATTGTCTTGCAAGCGTGTAACCTGCGGCAAGCTTAAATTCATCAGGAATACTCAATCCCAAAGATTGCATTTGATAAATTGAGCCCTTTCCTTCAATATACAACTCTTTGTAAGTCTGTGCAAATTTATCCATCTTATCTTTTAACAGAATTTGAAGGATTTTTCGTCTTTCTTCAATAAAAATATCTTTCAAAGTAAAGTATTCCATACCGAAATATTCATCAATTGCACGAATAATTTCAGTAAATGGGTTTAGCATAAATATTCTAACTAATTCTTTTTGAATACGCGTATATTCAGCCTCTGATGAAAATTCTTTAATTGCGCAATGGAAATCTCCACCTTGATATTGCATTAAAACAAACACCACATTAGATTTTTCCAACGTAACCTTTGAATTAACCTCAATATGACCGATTACAAAATTGGCATTACCTTTTTGAACTTTTTTGTATGAATTTCGCTTAATTCTATAACAATAAACATCTTCTTCATCATCAAAATCTTGATATAAAGAGCTTATTGCCCAAAGTGATGCTATTTGTTTTGTTGTAACAATCGAAGGTTTTACAAAACGTTCAAATATATCTTTTCCGTTACCGTATTCTTTGAAATTACTTTGCGCTTGGCTTAATATTTCTAAGAATTTTGTTTCATAATCCTTATTTGTAAAATTTGATGCCAATTGCATTGCTCTGGCAGCGTATTTCATAATTTGAGTTGTTTCAATACCAGAAATTTCTGAGAAAAACCAACCGCAACTAGTGTACATTAACATCGCCTGACGTTGAATTTCCAGCAATTCCATCGCACGAACTTTTTCTTCTGCCGATAACTCTGTTTTAAAATTATCTTGTTGAAATCTTTTAATAACTCGCTCACTTCTATCTAAAATTACGTCAATATATGCATTACGAGTAGCCCAAGGGTCATTTTTGAAATATTTTTTAGCTTCGTTTTCATACAAAACAATTAACTCATCTCTTAAATAATCAAGAGCATCTCTTAAAGGTTTTCTCCATTTTTGATTCCAACCTGCATGTCCACCTGTTGAGCAACCGCAATCCTCTTTCCAGCGACCAACGCCATGGAAACAACTCCAAGATGAGGCTTGTTTAATATCAACTTCCCAATCACTTTTGAATTTATCTAAAAATTCAGCATAATTTGTTAAGACAAAGCCTTCATCTTCCGCTTTTACTTTTAATACATAAGCTAAAGCCATATCTCCAAATTTAGTATGATGACCGTAACTTTCGCCGTCAGTTGCAATATTTATTAATTGATTATAATTTCTACCTTGAGAAATACCTTCTTTTAAACGCTTAATAAATTTATTGCCGTCTTTTAATAATTCATCAAAAGCAACAGATTTAGAAATTGCACCGTCATAGAAGAACAAATCAATATATTTTCCAGGGGCAGATTTTATATAATACCTGTAAGAACGTGCTGGGTCGATATTTCCCCAGCTTACATCTTGCCAATTTGAGTCATTAATTGGTTTAATTCTTTGTGCTTGATATGGTGATAAAATTGTAAATTTAATACCGTTTTCAACCAAAACTCTCAAGGTATCATCATCAACAGCTGTTTCAGCCAACCACATACCCTCTGGCTGACGTCCAAACCTGTAAACAAAGTCCTTAATACCCCACTTAACCTGTGTTTGTTTATCGTTTTCATTAGCTAACGGCATAATCATGTGATTATAAACCTGTGCAATCGCATTACCATGCCCGTCATGCTCTAAAACACTCTTTACATCTGCTTTAATTACTCTATCGTAAGTTAAAGGAGCATGATTTTCCATCCAAGATAACAAAGTTGGACCAAAGTTAAAACTCATTCTTTCATAGTTATTAACCACATCTAAAATTCGATTTCTGTTATCAACAATTTTTGAAACCGAATTTGGGTTGTAGCACTCCGCATTAACACGTTCATTCCAATCGTGTTTTGGTAATGCACTATCTTGTAATTCAATCGCCTCTAACCAGGGATTTTCTCTTGGTGGCTGATAAAAATGACCATGTATTGTTAAATAATTCTTATTTCCCATAATAAAACTCCATATTTGTATGGTTATTCTATCACAGGTAAAAAATAAGGTATTCCTACAAATAGCCTATTTAGTTTTTGTCGTTTGTTTTTTAGCTTTTGAAGAAATGATTTTAAAATCTTCAACTTCTAACCAAGCATCGCCTAGAGCAGTTGAAAAAACTAAACCAGAATACTCAACAACATCATCTGTTTCTAAATCAATATACTTTTCTGCAAGTTCACGTTTCATAAAATTTTTCAATTCAGACAATGGAATATCATTTTGCGCATCATCTCGTCTGATTAAAAAAGTTATGTATTTATCAGAACTTTTCATTGCAGGTTTGTAGTCTAAACCCAAGCTAGAAAATTTATCAAACTTTGCAATAATTTTTACCCTTTTATCTAAAAATACGTTTGGATTTTTAACTAAAGTTAGCGCATTTACTGGCATATAAGTATAAACAGGCGTTTGAGCAGGAGTTGCCTTTGCCTCAGTTTTAGTTTGTCCTGTTGTTACTGCAGGTTTAGTTTGTTTTGCTGGAGATGTTCCCGTTGGTGCCGCAAAAAGTTCTGAAGAACTTACACCAGTGAACAGCATCAATACAAAAATAACTACGATTATATTAAATTTTTTCATTATATTTCCTTTCATTTACAAATCTATTTTAACACAAGAATAATTAATTTTTATTCCCCACACATCTTGAATTTAAATAATTTGTTAACAATATTGGAACAAATTTTGCATTCAACGCACTAAAATCAAACACAAACTCATTAAC
This sequence comes from uncultured Candidatus Melainabacteria bacterium, assembly GCA_934699705.1. Taxonomy (GTDB): domain Bacteria; phylum Cyanobacteriota; class Vampirovibrionia; order Gastranaerophilales; family Gastranaerophilaceae; genus UBA6984. Next base: position 54,540 of record CAKUXD010000006.1, on the reverse strand, counting down.
TCCAGCTTGTTTTAATTCATCAATCATCTCATAATTTTCTAAAATTTTATCCTCAAACATGTGCATTCTGCAAAATCCATCACACGTAAACGGAAACACCTTTTTTAATGATGGATCTTTTAATGCAAATCCTCCTCTATGACAAGGCGCTTTACAAGAAAGTCTTGATACAACAGCACTATCATTATTCAAAGGACATAATCCCAAGGACGGAACTCTTATATTTCCCGCAATTGTAATCTTTTTATTAGGAATTATATTTTTTATCTTTTTTAATGTCGCTAATGTACTAGTCATATCTGTTTGAGGGGTAAAATCAATCGTGTCAATTGGATGTAAGTTATTTAAACAGTTAATTGACAGACTGTTCGATAAATTTACACCATGACCAATTTCAATAGGTATTCTTGATAAATCTCTATCATTTATTATCGCCCAAAAATAACCTATATTATTTATTATTAAAGATGATGCCAAAGGTTCAGACAAAACAAGAGCTTTGCAATATTCGTAAACCCTGTCAAAATCTCTTTCAATAAGTATTCTAGGAGTAGATAATTGAAATTTTATATCCTTTGATTTGCAAAACTTTTTAACCTTCTTAATTACAGCTTCAAAACTACTTGTTGCCAAGTCCGCAGTAGAAACAATTTCGCCATACTCAATAGAATCAATTGGATTAAAACCAACCTTTGTTATAAATTTCTTCAGCGCTTTTATCTGCTCTAGTTCTGAAAGTCTTAAATTGATTTTATACCCTTTTTCCTTTTGATAATTAACATCTTTACGCAATTTTGTCGCAGTATATTCCCATTCGAAATTCTGAATATTTCTACTAAATTTAAAATCACGCCCTTCTGCACTTACCACATCTCCTGAAAAATGATTTGTCTGATAAATACTCTTTCGAACATGTTTGAATGGTAATTTTTGATTTTTAAACACCTTTGGTTTATCTAAAATTTTTTCAATTAGTTTTATACCCTCTAAAATTTCATCAGATGAGTTAAATTTACCCTTAATAACGACAGAATTAATAGCTTTCAATTTTTCAATATCCTCTGCAAACCAAGGTAAATTATCTGAATCAATAGCCAATGGCAAATTTGTATATTTCTTAATTTTAGCAATATTTTTTAAATAAATTTCTTCAGTTACAATAACCTCGTCAATTTTATGAAAATTATTCATAAAATCAATACCCGACAAATTATGTATATCAAAGTATGAATCAATAATTACGTTAAACGGCAAAGAATAAACCTTAATCGCTTCTAAAATGGCAAAGCTATTAATAAAAATACCGTCAATTTTTACAGTTTTTAAAAATTTAATCATTTTTTTGATAATAACTAAATCTTCCTCTGTAATATTATGTTTAAAGTTAATATAAATTTTACAATTATTACGTTTTGCAACATCTATAAATTCAGAAATATAAGAAAAATTATTTTCCATGAATTTCTTATGATACACATAAAATTTACGGCAAGATGTGTGTTTTGAGAAGTTTTCAATGTCTTCTGGTTTTTTAATTGGTGCAATTAATTCAATATCATTCATGAGAATATTATATAAGCAGATAAAAAAATTTAAAGTTTTTGTTAAAAAAATTAATAGAGCATGGAATTTTTTTTTAAAAGTATGCTAGTATATTATTATATAATTATGCTCATAGTATTGTGAAGAAAAGTATAAACTTACTCAAAACTGGGAGCAAGTGGGGAAAACAACTATTACAAGAAATCGGGAATTATGATTAGCGGATTCAGCAATGAAAGAGTTAGTTACAGAACTAGGTATTTAAACTTTCCGTCAACCTTGACAGAGAGCGTACCTTCAATTAGTAAACCAACTGTTCATGTTATAAAAATTAGATTTAATAATGTATTTAAAAACGAAAAAATTCTATTTGGATTTATTTCAGTTGCACTAAGTTCAATACTACTATTGAGCGGATATGGCGTGTATTCTGCAATAAACAACATTGGAGCAGAAGACTCCTTGTCAACAACTGGCGAAGAAGTGCAAAACACCGTAGCTATGGAGCAATTAAACGCTATTAGCGCAGAAGATGCAGGGATTACAGTCATGGAAAAATCAGGCATGCAAGGTGGTTTTTCTGGTTCTCAACAAGGTGGAAACTATATGGCATACAATAACGGTGGCGGTATAGATCCAAATTCAATGTTAATAGCTAGTGGAAATAAATCTAATAACGGCAAAGAAGTATTAACTTCTAAAAAAGCCGTAGTAAATATTGATGACAAAGTTGCAGTAAATCCATTTTTACCTGCAGCCGAAGTTTCAGTAAAGAAAAAAGTTGTAAAACAAAATCCAAACTATATCTTGCCTCCAGATCAACTTAAAGAAAATTCTGACGCTGGCTTGTTGATGAAGACAATGGTATCAGGCATTATGTATGACCCATTCAGCCCTTCGGCTATTATAAAAATCAATGATGTTGATTATTTTGTTAAAAAAGGTGATACAGTTAACGGATTTCAAATTATTGGCATAACAGAAAAAGTTGTAACAATCAAAAAAGGTTCAAACATTTACAACGCGACTGTTGGCAGAATTTTGGCAACATTGAATAAACAAAACAACACAGATACAGACCATATAAACACCCGTTTTGGTGGTTCTAGTGGAGTAGATTCAAGGAACATAAGTTATAAAAAAAGAAAATAAAAACATAATCGGGAGTAAATAATGACAAAAAGAAACTATAGACTATGGGGAATAATTTTAGTCTTAGCAGTAGTATCAATAATAACAACATCAATAGCACTTGCAAGTGATATGAGGGTTGCGGTTGCTCAAAGCAAACCTGTTTTGAGAGGAGCTCCAGCAACAAATGTTATTAACTTACAAGGTTCAACAAACATTACAAAATCAAATCCAAAAATCACGTTGAGTTTGAAGAACACTAATGTACAACCTGTTTTAAGAATGTTTGCAGATAAAGCGGGTTTAAACATCGTTTTTCACAATTCAGCAAAGGGGAATGTAACTTTAGACCTTGTTAAAGTTCCTTTAAACGATGCTTTCAGAATGGTATTGCAAGTAACTGGTCTTACTTATTATCAAGACGGAAAAACTTTGATTATTTCATCTCAAGATTTTGCTCGTACCTCAGGTTGGTCAAAACAAAACTTGTCAACAGTTCCAGTAAATTATGTTGACGCAGCCTTGATTGCGAATTTCTTAAACCAAAATATATTTTCTAAAAACACTCCTGGTTTATCAAATTGGGACGTTGTCGTAACAAATGCCACACGAAACGAATTATTAGTTTTTGGTACTCAAAATGACCTTGCAATGGTAAAAAGAGTCGTTGCAAAATTTGACGTACCACCTTTAGATACAACATTTACAGTAAAACACACTACACCTGCAGAAATGGCAGAACTTGTATGTAATATGTTAAAAATGACACAAGGTGTAACAGATAAAGCTAGTGAATCTACAAAATGGGATTCCTCAACTGCACCTGCTACAACACAACAACAAAACAATCACAATACTCAAGGATTACCAACAGGTTTAGCTGCAAATATTAAACCTGCTAAAAAATTCTTTAACTTTAAAAACAATGGTTCTATAACTGGTTTTGCAAGTTCAAGCGGAGGTTCTGGTTCTAGCGGTGGTAGCTCTAGCAGTGGCGGTAGTAGTGGTTCTTCATCAGGTATTTCTCTTGGAAAAAACACTATTGCTTGTACTCTTGGTGATTCTAGCGCTAGTGGTGGTGGTTCTACAAGTGCTTCATCAGGTGGTAGTTCTAGTGGCGGAGGCAGATCTTCTAGTTCATCATCAAGCAGTAGCTCTGGTGGTAGCGGTAGCGGTAGCGTAAAAATTTCTTCATTTGGCAACACAAAAATGGTTGTTAGCTACTTCACAAAACGTGGTACTATCAATATTTTAGGGGGTTCACCTAGTCAATTAAAAGCAATCTCTGAATTTATTGCTAAAAACGACGTAAAACAACCACAAGCACTTATGGATATTACAATTCTTGAATTAAGTGAAAATGGCGCTAAATCATTCACTAACGAATGGTATATCAATAGCCCTAATTTTTCAGGTAGTTTCATGAATGGCGCAACATCAAACACATTTACAGAAACAACCGTTGACGCAGATGGAAAAACACAAACAAATATTTACAAATATCCAATATTATTTGGTCCTGATAGCCCTATATATGGTGCAGTTAGACCACTTGGTCCTACTCAAGTACGTTGGTTAATTAACTATGCAGTTACAAACACTAAAGGTCGTGTAGTTGCAAATCCAAAAATCATGCTTACAAACGGAGAACCTTCTAACATTGACTTAACAGAAGATTACGTTGAAAAGGTTGACGTTCAATACAATGAAAGTACATCTTCAACTCAACCTATTATGAATAAAACTTACAACATTGCACAAGACCAAGGTCTTCAATTTACAATAACACCATTTATCAGTCCAGAAGGATATTTGAGTATCGACTTTGATGCAGAATATTCAACAGAAAAAGGATATATTAATGATGATCAAGGTAACAGACAAGTAACACTTTTGAACAGAAGAACTGTTAACTTGAAAAATGTTAGAATTAAAGATAATGAAACATTGATTATCGGTGGACTTATGAAGGAAACTGATTCTAAGACAGTAAGTAAAATTCCATTTTTAGGTGATATTCCAATCATTGGAGCTATATTCAGAAGTTCCTCAACTACAAAAGACAAGAGTGAATTGGTAATTATGTTGACACCTAAAATATTGAAAGACGCAGAAGATATAGGAGTACAATATAACTCAAATTACAATGATGCGTTATAATAAACACGAAGAAATAAATGAATGAACAATTAACAAAAATAAAATCGAGCATTAATAAAGAGGTTATCTCAAAATTCGATTTAAAGGTTCTTGAAACGTTAAAGTTTGTACCTATCGACATAAAGGATAACACTCTTTTTGCTGTTACTTGTTCTGAAAGTAATAAAGATAGAATTATTCAAGATGTTAAAAAATTATTAAATTGTAATACAAAATTTTTACAAGTATCCTCACATGAACTAAACGATTTTTTGGTAACAATTGTTCAAGAAATGATTCCAAAAGGTACTTCTGAACATTTTTCTTCAAACAGTACAAGAAAAAAACTTGGCGAAATTTTAATCGAAAATGGTCAAATTACTGATATCCAATTGATTGAAGCGTTGGCTGAAAGCAAAAAAATGGGTATGCCTTTAGGTTCAACTCTTTACAGTTTGGGCTTTATTACTCTTGAACAATTGAAAGCGGCATTGCACCAACAACAAGGTATTGAAGTTGCAACAAATGAAATGATTAGAAATCAGGATAAGTACATTTCAATACTTCCTGAAGATTTCATTAAAACAAACAAAGTTATTCCGTTAAGTTCAGACGGAAAAACAATTAAATTAGGTATGGTAGACCCTAGCAATACCAATGTTTTAAGAGATATTGTATATTTAACTGGTCAAACACCAATACCATTTTTAATTACGCATATTGAATTTCAAAACGCAATAAACAAATACTTTTCTTCTTCAAAACAAGAAACTCGTAAAATCGTAAAAAAAGTAGAAGAAGAAGCTCTGGAATTAGACGTTGAAGAATCAATTTGGGATCAAATTGAAAAAGAATTGCAAGATTCTTCTGGTTCAGTTGCTCAGTTGGTAAATAAGATTATCACCGACGCAATTGAGCAACACGCATCAGATATTCACATTGAACCACGACTTCAAAACCACATCGTAAGATATCGTATTGATGGTATTTTAAGAGAAGTAATTGAAATTCCATCAAGGGTTGAAATGGCTGTAATTACTCGTTTTAAAGTTCTTTCAAGAATGAACATTGCCGAACACAGACGACCTCAAGATGGTAGCTTTTCTATCAAGTTCAAAGGTAAAACCTTCGACTTCCGTATCAACTCACTTCCTGTTAGCGGAAAAGAAAAGATCGTAATCCGTGTACTTGCGCCTCCTGTAAGTTTTGACTCCGCAGAAAAAAATATTGATATTGCTGGAGCAACAGAAGAAGATTTAGAAATCATCAGAAAAATGATTGCATGCCCGAATGGTATTATTTTGACATCAGGTCCCACAGGTTCTGGTAAAACAACAACCTTGTATTCATTATTAAGAGTATTAAATACAGAAAGCGTAAATATTACCACAATTGAAGACCCGGTCGAAATTAAACTTGAAGGTGTAAACCAATCTCAAGTTAATACAAAAGCAGGTATTACATTTGCGTTTTGTATGAGAGCAATATTAAGACAAGACCCTGACATTATCCTAGTTGGTGAAATTCGTGATTACGAAACACTTGAGGTAGCCATTTCTGCTGCATTAACAGGGCACTTAGTATTAAGTACGGTCCACACAAACTCAGCTGCTGCAACTGTTACACGTTTGATTGAAATGGGTGCAAAGGATTATCTAGTATCTTCAACATTATCTGGTGTAATTGCACAACGTCTTGTAAGAAAACTATGCAAATGTAAACAAGCATACTTCCCAACACACGAGGAAGCAGCTCAAATTTTAATGGACGAAGATGATATTCAAAAATTAATGAAAACAAAACTTTATAAACCAACTGGGTGCTCTGAATGCAACATGACAGGTTATAAAGGTCGTCTTGGCGTATTTGAAATTCTTCCAATTACGAAAGAAATAAAAAAATTGATTTCTCAAGGTGCGCACGATATTGAAATTGAAGATGCGGCAGTAGCTTGTGGAATGAGAACGTTAAATCAAGCTTGTTTCCACCATATTTTAACAGGTGAAACAACGATTGACGAATTTGTTCGTGTACTAGGTCTTGTTAATGAGTAAGGAGTTAAATAATGCCAATATATAATTATGTAGCTCTAAAAAATAATAAAGATGTCGTTAAGGGTAAAGTCGAGGCTGAAAACCACAAAGAAGCCAGAATGATTATCCGTAAGATGTCCTTGCTTCCTACTCAAATTTCAGAAGACACAAAAGGCGAAGAACAAAAAGTTGTCGCAAAGAAAATTCAAAAAATGTCTTTGCAGGACAAAATTGACTTTACATCTACCTTCCAAATCTTGGTTCAATCTGGTATTCCCGTTATTGAAGCCTTGATGTTCCTGGAAAACGACGCGGCTAAGGCAAAGCTTAGAAATATTGCAAAAGAGTTAAGACGTCAGATTATCGCAGGTTCAACCTTCGCAGATACCGTTGCAAAATATCCTAAAGTTTTCGGACAAATCTACATAGGTCTAGTTAGAGCCGGTGAAGATTCAGGGGAATTGGAAAAAACTCTTGAACGTTTATTAGAATTACAAAAAAAAGAAGCAGCCATTAAAAGTAAGGTTATTGGAACATTAATGTATCCGATTTTCGTAATCTGTTTGGCAGTTGTTATCGTAACAATCATGTTAGTGTTTGTATTCCCTGCTTTTAAAGATATGTTTGATAACTTAGGTAAGGAATTACCTCCAATTACTGCATTTTTGATGAACATCGGTATTACATTAAAAACTTACTGGATTTTAATTCCGATTATATTTATTTCGTTAATTGCTACAGTTTATACTGCCTTCACTTGGCAAACTTCAAAACGTTTGATTGATAAATACGTTTTAAGAGTTCCATTACTTTCAGCCTTAATCGAATATTCTAACTTCTCAAACTTCGTAGCAGTAATGCAGGTTGCGTATGAAGCTGGTATTCCGATTATTGACTGCTTATATCTATCAAACATTACACTTACAAACTATACGCTTCAACAAAAACTGAACGAAGCGACAACGAAAGTACAACAAGGTCAACACTTGTCCCTTGCGTTGAGATCTGTTGGTGTAATGCCAAAAATGATTTTGTTTATGATTGCAACTGGTGAACAATCAGGTCGTTTGGGCGATATGCTTTATCAAGCTACAATGTTTATTGATAAAAAACTTGACGGTATTATTGATACCTTAACAAAAATGATTGAACCGTTAATGTTAATCGTTATTGGTAGTATTGTACTTGTCTTAGCACTTGCTTTATATCTACCGTTATTCAGTTCTTACACAGCTTAAAAGAGGTAACTATGTCAGAAGAAAAAGATTTTAACATAAGAAAATCAATACAAGAAGATTTTATTTCAGGAGTTTGGTCTGAAAAAGTTCTTGTTGTAACTCAAGATTATGAAATAAAAGGATATGTATTTATGCCTAAAACTGGTAAAAAGAACAGAGTTTTATCAGACATTTTAAATGGTGTTAAACGATTTGTTGCAATTAAAGATTGCGAAATTAAACATAGGCTTATTCCTGAAAGAAGAACAGAATATCATAACTTCTTACAACTTAATTTAAGTTCAATTATTCTTTTAAGACCACTTTCACCTGAAGAATAATCCTCTGTCCATAGTATTCAATAAAAACAAAAGTCGTAATAAAATAAACCCTATGAACAGAGATATATGTAAAAATTGGACACAGTGGTTATTAGAAACAAGATTTTCGTTTTTAACCCCTGAAATGCAACAACAAACAGTAAATTGGCTAAATGCAGTACGTGATTGCGTGCTTACAAAAGCCAATATTCAAGCTGGAGAAACAGTCATTGATATTGGTACAGGAACAGGTTTATTAAGTTTTAAAGCGTTAGAAATACTTAATGGAACAGGACTAGTAATTTTTTCGGACAAATTTCAAGATTGCCTTGACAGTTGCGAAAACTTTTTAAAAGAGCAAGGGATAACTGAAGGATATAAAATGCTTCAAAGTCCTTGTGAAGAAATTGCATTACCAGATAACTCAGTTGATAAAGCCCTAATGCGCTCTGTTTTGGTACACATTGTAGACAAACAACCTGCGATAAACGAAATTTATAGAATACTTAAAAAAGGCGGACATTTCTGCTGTTTTGAACCAATAATTGCTTCAAACACAAGATATTGGGAACTTACAGACCCTAAAAATATCAGATTATACGAAGATTTTAAAAAAGCTGAAAACGAATTTATGTCCGACCCTAATGATTCACTTTGCAACTTTGATGAAAATACTTTGGCTAAAAACTTTGAAATTGCGGGATTTTCTGACGGAAGCGTCGATTTAGATGTTATTCCATCGACCTACATAGCAAGCAGAGATATGGTTGATAAATGGTTTACAACTCCGCCTTCACCAGATAGACCATCAATGAAGGAGAGATTTTTAAACTATTTTGATGAAAAAACAGTTGATAACTACATTGAAGACGTTAAAAACGATTTAGACGGAAAAGAAATCAGCGTTTGCTCTCGTTCTGTTTATGTAGATGTAATCAAATAATTATAAAAACCTTAATTTTTGGGAATTTTTTCATAAAAGTTGTATAATTATTATAATTATGGATAATAACAAATCACAACAAGATTTTATATCAACGGTTTCGCACGAATTGAGAACACCTTTAACAAGTATTAAAGGGTTCGCTCAAACAATGTTGTCTTCTTGGGAAGCACTTGATGATGAAAGTAAAAAGCAATTTTTAAAAATCATCGAAGAACAATCCAACAGACTTATTAAACTTGTTGAAAATGTTCTAGCGGTATCAAAAGTAAAAAACGAAGAAAATTATGTATTTACAAATACCAACCCAAATTCTGCCATTAAAAATATTTTACCAATAATTGCACAACAGTACCAAAATAATAAGATTATTACTAAATTTAACGATAAATTACCAGAAATTTTGATAGATAAAGATAAATTTCAACAAATTATAATGAATTTAGTAGAAAACGCGTGTAAATATTCCAATCCAAATACAGATATCACAATAACTACTGATTTTGCAGAAAATAATTTTATATCAATAAAAGTAAAAGATTTTGGAGTTGAAATCAAAGAAGAAGAAAAGACAAAAATTTTCGAAAAATTTTCAAGAATTGATAACCCACTAACAAGAGCAGTTCAGGGTAGCGGATTAGGTTTGTATATCACAAAAAACCTAGTTGAAAAAATGAACGGTAAAATTTTTGTTGAAAGCAAAAATGGGGAAACAACATTTGAAGTTTTAATGCCGATTTTGGACATTGAAAACCAAGCGAGGGCAAAATGCTCACAAAAACATTAATTATTGATAAACGCAAAGAATTATCTACAAAATACAAGAAAATACTTGAAGATAGTTCTAACAAAGTTGATATAATAAAAGATTTACCAGCTTCTATAAAATTCATTCAAGATAACGAACCCGATTTAATCATTATTTCAGATAGTATCGACGAAAATTTATGTGATTTTTGTGAAAGAATTCGAGTTTTGACATACAACATGCGACCAATTATAATCGCTGTTTCAAAGTCAGCAGAAATGTCGGATAAAATAAAAATTTTAGAATGTGGTGCTGATGATTTTATTCCAGAACCTATTAATTCCGAAGAATTCAAAACCAGAATTAAAGCACATCTTAGACGAGAATGCGAAACAAATTTAGACTTAAAAACAAAACTTCCAACTGCAAAATACTGCAAAAGAGCTATAAAAAGAACTTTATCTGGCAACTTATCTTGGGCTTGCTTGCTTACTGGCATTGAAAATTTTTATACCTACAAAGAAGCTTACACCGAACTAGCTTCAGATAGACTTTTACAAACTTTTGTCGCAATAATTAATTCTGCACTTGATGAGAACGATTTTCTAGGAATGTTTTCCGATAGAGATTTTCTAGTTATAACAACGCCAACAAAAGTTGAAAAAATTGCGTCATTTATGACCTTTGCTTTTGAAACGGTTAAAAATAAATTCTATTCTGAAAACGACCTTCAACGTGGATACATGATGGTTAGAGGAGATGAATTTACTGAAAAGCGTTGCGAATTTATTAATGCAACAACTGGCGGGATTACAAGTGAAACAAAACATTTCAATACAGAAGAAGAAATAATTCATGAACTAAAACAAGCATATAACTTGGCTAAAAAACAAAATACATCATCTTATCTAATAGAAAGACCACAAATTTCTGGTAAAAATTCAATAGTAGAGCAAGAATTTAACAATAAAGTTGCAATTTTGGAAGAAGATTTTGCTTTGTCCGTTCTTTTAAGTACAAGTTTAAGTTTAAAAGGATTTAATGCAAAAAAATTATCTACAATTGAAGAAATTGAAGATTATAAACCAGCTTTAATTATTTTAGATACAGGCGATGACGAACAAAATTTTGCCAAATTAGAACTTTGTAAAACAATAAAATCTAATAATTCAAAGATAAAAATTATATCGACTTCAATTTTTCACAATAAAGAAAAAATTATGAACGCTGGCGCTGACATATATTTGCCAAAACCATATAATATTCAAACTCTAACAGACTGGGCAGAAGTTGCAATTAAAGAATTTAATAAATAGTTAAAACCTTCTTTTATTTTAGATTTTTTATTAGTTTTACAAATGTTATTTATAAGGTATAATTCTTTCATAGGAGAAACTTTATGAATAATGAAAATATTTTAACAACGGTCTTAATTATTGGATTTGTTGGAGTTTTGGCTTTTACGTCTAACTATTTTTTAGGCAATGGCAACATTAAAGAAGATAATTCAATAACAAACAATTCACAACAAACGAGAATTCAAAGCAACACAGAAGATACAAAAAGCGAAGAAAATGTTGATTTAAAAGCCCCTAAAACTGAAATAAAAGGCAACATTGAATACTCAGCGAGCATTTTAGCGAAATTAAAAACACAAAAAGAAGTTTTAATTCCTGTAAATCAGCCAACTGCGTACTCTGGCAGAACTCAAGAAAGTATTTTGAACGAACGTAAAAAATATGTTTCACAAGTTTTCAATTTACCAAACTATAATCCAAGTGAAAATATTTTTGGAAGTATAGTTGACGGAAAGCCTTGGATTAGCTTACAAGGCGCATACTGTAACGGCTGGGAAACTAAAAAAGGAAGAACAAGCGGTCCATCAGAAGAAAGTGTCTTTATGAATAATCCACTTGCTTTAGTTATGGTAGAAATGCCTTATTATGGCTATGTTCAGCCTAATTCTTGTTCGCCAATAACAAAGTTCCTGCCAACAAAAATAACAGTAACAAAAAATTCTATAAATATTTATTATAACATTTCAGAATTTCAAAATGTTGTTGTTAACGAACAAGGTAAAAAATACGCAATTTATTACCTAAAACCAATAAACGCTAAAGATTTTGGCTACGAGTGGGGTTATGTTGCAAAACGTAAAAACCTAGGTTTCTCACACAATAACGCAATAAATCAAAGTCCATACAATTTCAAAGATTTTATCCATTGTGGTGGAGCATGTGATATTGAAGGTGGTTGCAATAACGGTTCTCCAAATCAACCACAACTTGGATTCGGACTTGATAACAAATATCCTGCATACATGCAAATTTATTTATGGAAAGAAAAACCAGACCATTGGTACTCAGATGCAGATATGATTGTTAATTTATATTTTAACTAAGCTAAATAAAACAAAAAAAAGAAGTCATAAAAGACTTCTTTTTTAAATGGTGGGCCATCCAAGACTCGAACTTGGGACCTCTCGCTTATCAGGCGAACGCTCTAACCACCTGAGCTAATAGCCCGCATTTCTGCTGTGTCTTTAATTTAGCATAAACTTTTTTTAAAATCAAGTATTTTTTTAAACATATATAACAATTAATCCGATGATTATACCTAAAATTACGAAAAATGCTGGTAATTTGCTTCTATACATTAATATAGATTGTGGTAAAATTTCTGCAAAAACAACATACAACATTGCTCCACTTGCAAATGACAAGCTCAAGGCCAACCCCAATGCGCCTAAATCACCAACCCAATATCCGACAATACCACCGATAACTGTCGGTAAACCTGCCAAGGCAGTTGTTAAAACCGCTAAACGTCTGCGCATTCCTCCGTTAATCAAAGGAACTGCAATCGCCATACCTTCTGGAATATTATGTAAACCAATTAATATGGCTAAAACCAACGCAGACCCTTCTAATACACCTTTTGAATTTGCAAATGACGCCCCAATTGTCATACCCTCAGGTAAATTATGCAAAGCAATTGCTGATGCCATGATTACGCCAGCTATAAAGAGTGAAGCTTTTGTATCATTTTTGTTAATATGCACAGATAAGTGATTACTATGAATAATCTCATCTAAATCATCTGCTGTTTTTGGGTGTGCTAAATCTATATGCACAACTTCATGATTAGTTGATTTATCAATTATTAAATTTAACAAATAAACAACCAAACAACCTACAATTACGCCTAAACTTACAATATAAACATGCGTACCAGTTTTAACAGCCCCAATTATCAAATCAAAACATACAATTGCAGTCATAACCCCTGCAGCAAAACTTAGCAATAAACTTGCGGTCTTTGAAGAATCTTTTTTAAACAATGCGCCAATAACACCGCCAATTCCTGTACCGACGACCCCTGCTAATGTTGTTACTTGTATTAATAAAATTAATGAGTCCATTATTATTCCTTTTTCAAATTTATATTATCATAAAAATATAATATGATATAATAATAACCGAGGGTAAAATATGAAAACTTTAAAATCATTAAGGCTACAAATTGGAGTTTTTGGCAGAACTAATGTCGGAAAATCTTCTTTTTTAAATAAAATTACAAATCAAGATATATCAATCGTTTCAGACCTTGCTGGAACAACGACTGATGTGGTTGAAAAATCTATGGAGCTTTTACCAATTGGACCTGTAACCTTCTTAGATACTGCAGGACTTGATGATACCTCAATTTTAGGCAAACAACGTATTGAAAAAACTCACAAAATATTAAATCGTTGTGATGTTGCAATCGTTATAACTGACAAATTCGAACTCGAAACCACAGAAAAAAATATTATCAAGGAATTTGAAAAATTAAATATTCCGTATTTGATTATTGTTAACAAACAAGATAATAACCTAGATGCGAAATCTGAATACCTTGTAACGTCAACAATTACAGATGAAAAAATTATTGATAAATTTAAACAGGCTTTAATAAAATTACTACCAGACGATTTTATTAATTCACCAAAAATCGTAGGTGATTTGGTTGAACAAAAGGCAACTGTAATTCTTGTAATACCAATCGACAAAGAAGCCCCAAAAGGCAGAATTATTCTACCTCAAGTTCAAACTATCAGAGATTTGCTTGATGCAAATTGCATAACTATTGTCGTTAAAGAAAGTGAATTACAAAATGCTTTAGACAATTTAAAAACCCCTCCTGCGCTTGTCGTAACTGACTCACAAGCCTTTAAAACTGTTTCCGAAATTGTACCAGAAACCGTACCTTTAACTTCATTTTCAATACTTTTTGCAAGATTAAAAGGGGATTTAAACGAATTTATTAAAGGTTCAAATGCAATATCAAACCTTAAAAACAATGCTAAAATTTTATTTTTAGAAAGTTGTACTCATCACGCAATTGATGACGATATTGCACGAGTTAAAATTCCAAAATTGTTAAAACAAAAGACACAAAAAGAATTAACTTTCGAATATTTTACGGGTCATGATTTCCCTGATATTAGCGATTATGATTTGATAATCCATTGTGGTGCTTGCATGACCAATCGAAAAGAAATTTTATCAAGAATAATGATTGCAAATGAAAAACATATTCCTATCACAAATTACGGAATAGTAATTTCTTACTGCTTAGGAATTTTACAACGTGCAACAAAAATTTTTTCATGATACAATTATATCAATAAATGGAGTAAAAAAATGGCAATTACAGTAAAAGATGTTGAACACGTAGCAAAACTTGCGCGTTTAGAATTAACAGAAGAAGAAAAAGAAAAATTCACTCGTCAATTAGGTGATGTTTTAAAGTACGTTGATCAAATGAATGAAGTTGATACTTCGCATGTTGAACCTTTATCTCACCCAATAGATTTTGTAAATGTTATGAGAGAAGATACAGTTCACTACGACCAAACAAAAGAACAACTTATGGCAAACGCACCAGACGAAGAAAATGGATTTTTCAAAGTTCCAAAAATTAATTAAAACTTAAAGTTTTTGACAATACCGCAGAGCATGCGGTATTGTTGTTATATATAAAATTAACTATCACAACTTGGGGGAAAAATGAGTACAAAATATATTTTTATTACTGGTGGTGTTGTAAGCTCACTTGGTAAAGGGATTATAGGCGCATCTTTGGGTAAATTGTTACGAGCAAGAGGATTTTCTGTTGCAATTCAAAAATTTGACCCCTATATCAATGTCGATCCAGGAACAATGAGTCCTTTTCAACATGGAGAAGTTTTTGTTACAAACGACGGAGCAGAAACTGATTTGGACCTTGGACACTACGAAAGATTTATTGACGCAGATTTTGCACAAATCAATAATGTAACTTCTGGAAGTATTTACCAAACAGTTATAAACAAGGAAAGAAAAGGTGAGTATTTAGGCGCAACAGTTCAGGTTGTACCGCATATTACAAACGAAATAAAAGCCAGAATTTACAAGGCAACAGAGCAATTCAAACCTGATTTTATGATTATTGAAATCGGAGGTACAATTGGCGATATTGAAAGTTTACCATTTATTGAGGCAATCCGCCAATTCAAAACAGAAATCGGTATCGGAAACGCAATTTCAGTACATTGTACGCTACTACCATATTTGCCAACATCTGGCGAATTAAAAACAAAACCTTCTCAACATAGCGTAAATGTTTTAAGAAGTTATGGTATTCAGCCTGAAATTTTAGTTTGCAGAACTTCTTATCCACTACCACAAGATGAAAAAGAAAAATTAGCGCTATTCTGTTCAGTACAAAAAGATGCTGTAATTGAATGTCGCGATATGAAAAGTATTTACGAAGTTCCATTAGCTCTTGAAGAACAAAATATGGCGGCAGTTGTACTAAACTTACTTCAAACTTGCTATAAACGCGCAGATTTGAAATCTTGGGAAGCTCTTGTTGAAAGAATTAGAAATCCGAAACGTACAATTGAAGTTGCAATTGCGGGTAAATACACAAAACTTTCTGATGCATACATTTCAGTAGTAGAGGCATTAAAACACGCAGGATATGCAAATGAAGCTAAAATTAATATTCATTGGATAAACTCTGAAGACTGTGTTGATTATGAAAATTGTAAAGAATTAATGAGCGGAATACATGCCGTTGTTGTTCCTGGAGGATTTGGAGTTAGAGGAATTGAAGGAAAATTAAACGTAATCAGATATGCTCGAGAAAATAATCTTCCATTCTTAGGTCTATGCTTAGGTATGCAATGTGCAGTAATTGAATACGCACGCCACGTTTTGGGATTAAAAGATGCAAATTCAAAAGAATTTTCAGAAGAATGTGAAAACCCTGTTATTGACTTAATGTTAGAGCAAAAAGACGTTACTGCTTACGGAGGAACAATGCGTTTAGGTCAATACGAATGTCATTTAAAGAAAAATTCTATTGCTCGTAAAGCATACGGTTCAGACGTTATTTTTGAACGCCACAGACACAGATATGAAGTTAATAATGCATACATTGAGGATTTAGAAAAAGCAGGATTAATTTTCTCTGGCAAATCACCAAATGGTAAGTTAATGGAAGTTATTGAATTGCCTAAAAACGATTGGTTTGTAGCTTCTCAATTCCACCCAGAGTTCAAATCTCGCCCTGAAAGACCTCACCCTCTATTCAAAGGGCTTATTGATACCGCAGTAAAACAAAATAAATAATTATAATATAAAAAAAGTTGCGATTTTTGCAAAGCAAAAATCGCAACTTTTTTAACAAACATTTTTACATTTTATTCAACAATTTCGCAACCTGTTGAAATTGTTTTTAAACCTTCTACATGCCAGTAATCTTCAACGGGATTAATTTTTTCATCTAACACAAAATAAGTTGAACCTGAACCTGACATAATAGATTTCGGATTTGCAGATTTAATTTTTTGTAATTGTTCAAAATCCTTATAAACGGCTGTTTCTAAGTCATTGTAAAGTAGAGGTCTAACATCTTCATTTTTGAGTAAAAGTTCAATCATTTTATGTGTTTTGTCATTTTGAGGTTTATTTTCTAATTGAGCATATTTTTGATACCCTTCTTTTGCACTAATCCCCAAATCATTAGGCTTAATCAAGGAAACAGGATATTCTCTAAATTGTAAAGTTTGAACATTTTCTCCGCGACCAGTTGCTAACACACAACCGCCTTCTAAAATTACGTTCAAATCTGAACCTAAAATTGCACAAAGTTCGTGAAGTTCAGATTTTTTTAAAGGATTTTCAAACAAATAATTCAGACCAACAAACGTACCGACTGCATTTGAACTTCCACCAGCAAGTCCTGCTTCTGTCGGAATATTTTTCTGAATATTTACGTCAAATCTATAATCTTGCAATCCACATTTCTCAACAAAGAGAAGTATTGCCTTATACACAATATTTTTCTCATTATAAGGTATATTAGGATTATTGCCTGATAAATTAATCTCTAATTTATCACTTTTTTCAACATTAATAGTCAAATAATCGTACAAATTAATCATTTGCATAATACTTTGAATATTATGAAAACCGTCAGGACGCTTTGCCGTAACTTCTAGTGTAAGATTAATTTTTGCTGGAGTTTTTACTTTAACTTGCATAATTCCTCAGACAATTTTCCAAACATTTCGATTGAAAGACTTTCGCCTCTTGTATTTTCATCAATTTTTAAATTTTTAAGTGCAATTTGAACTTTTTCTTTATCAAAACCGCCATTTACAAGGGCATTTTTAATGTTTTTTCTACGTTGTCCAAAACCAGCTTTAATTGTTTTTCTAAAATGTGCATAATCAGACAATTCTAATAAAGGTTTGTCTTTCACAACTAGTTTAACAAGTGCAGACGTAACTTTTGGTGCTGGATAAAAAGAACGTGCGCCAACTACCCGCAATAAGGAACAATCTGCCCAAAACTGAGAAAGAATTGTTAATAAACCATACTGCTTATTTCCTGATTTTTCTGTTGCGACCATTCTGCGCGCAACTTCTTCTTGCACCATCAAAATAATTTCTGAAACAGATGCTCTGTTCTTATTGGCTAAATCATCAATTTCTCCTAAAAGATGAGCTAAAATAGGCGTTGTAATATAATATGGAATATTTGCAACGACTTTTATTTTCTTACCGTTTGCAAGTTCTGCAATATCTGTTTTTAAAATATCTTTATGAATTATTTTAAGATTTTCAGCATTAAGTTTATTTAATTCTTTAATCGCTTCTTCATCAAGTTCTACTGCAATTACATTATCAGCATGTTTAATCAACTGTTCGGTAACAAATCCAACTCCAGGACCAATTTCTAATACAGTATCTTCTTTTGATAAATTAGCATAGTCAATTATATCGGCGATTACGTCTGAATTAATTAAGAAGTTTTGACCGAGTCTTTTTTTTGTTCTAAAATATTTTGCGCGTGATAAATAGTCCATCTTACTAATATATAATAATACAAACAGGGAAATGTTTTTCATTTTTGATTTGATAATTTTAATAATGTTATAATAATAATTGGAAAAAGGGGAAACAAGTGCGTATTGTCTCAAAAGAAAAATTAGAAATTAGCGAAATAAGAAAACTTTTTACAGATGGGATTAAATTAACATCAGACGACTTTAAAGTAGGATTTGAATATGAAAGAATCCCTATCAACACTACGAGTTTTGAAACAATACCATATAATGGGATTGACGGAGTTTGCGAATTATTACGAACATACGCACGAAACGAAAATTGGGATTACATTTTAGATAAAGACAATATTATAGGCTTAAAAAAATTACATCATACTATTACCCTAGAACCTGGTTGTCAGATTGAAATGAGTGTAAAGCCTTATCAAACTATTCAAGAATTAATCAATAAAATCGAAGAAATTGATACGGAACTTATTCCTCTGCTTGATGAATTCGGAATTACACTATTGAATTACGGCATATCACCATTAACCACCTACAAATACATAAACTTACTTCCAAAACGAAGATACCATATCATGGCAAATTATTTATGGGGAATACTATCAGATGTAATGATGCGCGAAACCGCTGGAATACAAACGTGTTTTGACTTTGATAGCGAAGAAGATGCCATGAAAAAATTCCGAGTTGCGAATATGCTTGCGCCAATTACAACGGCGATGTTTGCAAATTCACCAATCAGAGGTGGAGTGGATACTGGTTATAAGAGCTTTAGAGCGCTGGCATGGCTTAACACCGATATTGATAGATGTGGATTTGCAACAACTCTAAATAAAGACTTTTCTTTTAATGATTATATTAATAAAGTTCTGGAAACACCTTTAATCATGTTTTCAAGAGATAATAAAACTTTTAGCACAAATGGCAGTATAACTTTCAAAGAATTTATGCAAAACGGAATTGACAGTTATAGCGCTGATATTGAAGATTTTAAACTTTGTGCAAACCTGTATTTTCCAGAAGTTAGATTACGTAAATTTATTGAAATCAGAAACCAAGATTGTGTTGGAAAAGGCCTTCAGTATGCGATTTTAGGTTTTTACAAAGGTATTTTATACTCAAAAAATATATTAAAACAAGTTGATGAATACTTATCTGAATACACATATCAAAATTTTTCAGATTTAAGATATAATGTGCCAAAACTAGGACTAGATGCCAGACTTAACAAAACTCCTTTACGCCAAATTACAAAAGATTTAGTAAATATGGCAGAAATCGGTTTAAAAGAACAAAATAATAACGAAGAAAAATATCTTGAACCATTACAAGACCTTGTATATCAAGGACTGACACCTGCGGATATACTTTTAATCAATTGGTATGGCTCGTGGAACAAAGACCTTAATAAAATGATTGAATACCTCACAAAAGAGGAGTAATCTTAAAAACTCACAAAAAAAGACTCACTATTCCCAATTTTTCATTTCTGTATTATAATAACAGTAATGGAACAGATTAGGGACTTATTCAAAAATTCTGCGACATATCAATTATTTCAAATATTCGCAGACGAATTAAACGACTTTTTTACAACTCTTGGCGAAATTGCTATTCAGGGGTTGCACGCCTTAAAATGTATTCTTTTTGGACAAATCAATTGGAAAGATGTTATTGAACAATCCTCAAGATTTGGTGTAAGTTCTTTACCGATAACTATTTCAATTGTTAGTATGACCTCAATAATCGTTGCTATGCAGGTTGCAGGAGAAATGGTTAAGCAGGGCGGTGGAAACTACGTTGGAATGATGGTTGCACTTTTAACCGTTCGTGAAACAGGTATTATCATGTCAGGTTTTGCAATAATTTCAATGATTGGCTCGTCTTTAGCCTCTGAAATTGCGACTATGCGAGTTACAGAACAAATTGATGCTATAAAAGTTCTTGGTGTTGACCCTATAAAATATCTGTTCGTACCAAGAATTATCGCTGGAACTTTAATGATGCCACCAGTTTTAATAGTAGCGTCAACTTTTGGAATTCTCGGCGGAGGTCTTGCTTCAAATTTGACCGCAGAATTAAGTTACCGCGCTTATTTTTCTTCTGTCTGGTCTGGATTATTTATATACGACATAAAAGTTGCAATTGCAAAAGCCTTCGTTTATGGTTGCACAATTGCTCTTATTAGTTGCACTTGCGGATATATCGCAAAAGGTGGAGCTAAAGGCGTTGGTATAGCTACAACAAAAGCCGTTGTTTGGTCGTTCATCGCAATAGTTATTTGGGATTTAATTTTCTCAATCGCATTTTTCTTTTAAGGATTAATTATTATGATAAAAGTTGAAAATTTAATAAAAAAATTTGATGACAAAACCGTCTTAAACGATATTTCTTTTGAAGTTAAAGACGGGGAAACTCTTGCAATTGTAGGGTTTTCAGGGTCAGGTAAAAGTACAATTTTAAAAATTATTTGCGGATTACTTGAAGCAGATAGTGGAAAAATTGAAACCTCTGATGGCGATATTGCAATGGTATTTCAATATTCAGCCCTATTTGATTCCTTAAACGTTTTCGACAATATCATTTTTGCACTCCGCGAAAGAAAAGATTTAAGAAAAAAATACTCAGAAAAAGATTTAAAACGCATCGTTGAAGAAAAACTTAAACTCGTAGGGTTAAACGGAATCGAAGATAAATTCCCATCTGAACTTTCTGGCGGTATGCAAAAACGTGTAAGTTTTGCTCGAGCAATTGTTACAAATCCTCAAACTATCCTTTACGACGAGCCAACCGCTGGCTTAGACCCGATTTCTTCAACTCTAATCGAAGATTATATCGTAAGATTGAAAGAAGAAACTCACGCATCTTCAATCGTTGTAACGCACCAAATGTCAACTATCACCAGAACAGCGGATAAAGTTATAATGCTCTATGACGGAAAATGCGTTTACAAAGGCACTCCAGAAGATATGTGCAAAGGTTCTAATGAATATACAAAACAATTTATTGAGGCATCTTTAAAAGGTCCAATGAAAATGTTAACAGAATAATTTTTTTGATATAATAAAAACAAGGTAAGTAAACATGAAATTAAAATCATCATCATTTAAAGTCGGAATATTAACATTAATTGCTCTTACAATACTTATTTTTACTGTATTGTGGGTAAAAGGGCGCGCATTTTCTTCTGCGGAAAGAATTGAAGTTCAATTTAGAGATGTAAACGGCATGAGAGCTGGCTCAGGAGTTCAAATGATGGGACTTCGTGTTGGACAAGTTGAAGAAATTACGCCAGTTATTGATGGTGAAAAAAGCTATGTAAAATTGAAATTTGTTATTACTGAACCAAATATCACCATTCCTAAGGCGTCAACAATTTCAATCCAACAATCAGGACTTATCGGAGAACAATTCCTTGAGATTACACCTCCAAAAACAAGAACTCTTTATATCCCGACAGTTGGAACAAGTTTGATTTTCAGAGATGACCCCGTTCAAATAAAATTAGATAATGAATTTTATGACGTAGGATACATTAAAGACACTCGTATAGTACCGACAAAAGTAATTCCTGTACAAATGCAAGAAAAAATTAAAACTTCAAACGCATACAGAATTGATTACGTTGTAAATCTTCCAGGACTTATTTTACCTGAATTTATGAAGGGCGAACTTATCACAGATAAGGGCGTAAAAAAAATGAGAATTACACCGCTTGATAATGAAGCAATCGCATATCCTCATCAAAAATCACCTTACACAATCATTGAACCTATGAGAATTTCTGACTTTATGGATTTGCAATACAAAGCAGCAGAATCCTTGACTGAAACAAATATGAAGGTTAATGAGTTGCTTTCAGATAAAGTTATTGCTGACTTAAAACAATCGGTTGTAAATATAAACGAATTAACTGCACAAGCAACAACGACAATTGCTAAAGCAGAAAAACTTATTGAAACTTCTCAAAATGACCTGAACGAAATGATAAGAATGCTAGAGTCATTCACAAAAGATTTCAATACTATTACAAAACTAACTGAAAATGTTGTTGGCGACCCAAAATTCAAACCTACAATGTTTGAAGCCACAGAAGCGCTTACAAAATTTACTAACAATTTGAATAAAGTAATGGATAATACTGACGCTAAACAGTTAGGCTCTGATTTGAATGCAATTGTTTCAAACGTAAACGAAATCAGTAATTCGGTTAATATGATGACAAAAGATCAAAAATTAAAATCGCAAGTTTTTGAAACTATGACTAGTGTTAACAAGGCAATGGTTGATTTATCTAAAGCCTTAGAGGTTGTAAACAATCTAAACTGCGACCAAAAACAAGAACTTACAGATACTTTAAATAATGTCGCGGTTTCAGCTAAAAATTTAAGAAAATTCACTGATAAATTAAATAAACGATTTTTAATATTTAGATTGATGTTCTAATTATGAGTTTAAAAACAAAAATTACAGAAATACATTATACAAAAAATTCTAAAAGTTTGCTTTTGCCAATTTTAGAGTTTTTTGCCTTTTTTTATGAAAAAATAACTGCGTTTAGGAATTATTTATATGATAATAATTTCTTAAAATCTGTAAAAGTTGATGCTTACGTAATTTCAGTTGGCAATTTAACTACTGGCGGGGTTGGAAAAACTCCAGTTGTGGCAGAAATTGCAAAATATTTTTTAAAACAAGACAAAAAAGTAGCAATAATTTCTCGCGGATACGGCGGAAAATTATCAAACAAAGAACCTCGAGTTGTGGCGCTTAACGGACAAATTTTACATACTGCAGAAGAAGTTGGTGATGAACCTTTTTGGTTTGCGCAAAATTTAGAAGGAGTTGCAGTTGTAACCTGTGCGAGTCGAGTTAAGGCTGCAAATAGTATAATTCGAAGCTATCACCCTGATGTAATTATTCTTGATGATGCGTTCCAGCATAGAAAAATTCAACGCGACTTAAATATTGTACTTGTCGATAGTGAAAAAATTTTTGGTAACGGTAAACACTTACCAGCTGGACCTTTAAGAGAAAATTTAAACGGTTTAAAACGCGCTGATAAACTTGTTATTATGAACAAAAGTGGAGAAGATATCCCAAAAGATATGCTATCTCTATTTTTTGATAAGCGAAAAACGACTATTTGCAATGTAGTACCGAGTTTTACATACAATATTAAAACAACAGAATTACTTCCACTCCACTCAGATGTAGTCGCAATGTGTGCAATCGGTCAACCTAAGCAGTTTTACGATTTTGTGAACGAAAAATATAATATTTTAGGCACAATTACATTTGACGACCACCACCAATATACCTATGATGACATCGCAGATGTTGATGAAACCATTGTTACAACAGAAAAAGATGCCGTAAAGTTGGAAAAATTTAATGCGGATAACATTTATGCTTTAAAACTGAAACTGGATTTAAACATAGAAGAATTACTAAAATGAACGATATCGACGAGATTGTAAAAAGATTAAAACAAGCAAATCAAAAAAGAAGTGATTTTGTTAATTTAATGGACACCTTCACAAGTCCATATCTTGTTTTAATTGCCTGTATTTTAAGCCTTAGAACAAATGATAAAACAACTTATCCTGCAACACTCAGAATGTTAGAATTGGCAAAAACGCCAGAAAAAATGGCTCAAATCGATGAAAAAGATTTAGAAAAAGCAATTTACCCTGTCGGATTTTATGCAAATAAAGCCAAACAAATAATTCAACTTTCAAAAGAACTCGTTGAAAACTACGAAGGACAAGTGCCTTGCGATATTGAAGAACTATGTAAATTTAATGGTGTTGGACGAAAAACCGCGAATTTGGTTGTTTCAAGAGGTTTTAACAAACCTGCTATCTGCGTAGATGTTCACGTTCACAGAATTTTCAACCGCTTAGGATATGTTAAAACAAAAACTCCTGAAGAAACAGAATTTGCTTTGCGGAAAAAATTACCAGAAAAATACTGGATTGATATTAACACACTTATTGTTACGCATGGACAAAATGTATGCAAACCGCAAAAACCAAATTGCGACAATTGTCCAATAAACGCTTACTGCAAAAAAATATTATAATTTACCGCCATAAATGTAGTAATAATAAGAACAAGTTAAACCCTTACCTTTTTTTGAACAATCGGATTTCATTAAATATTCATCATCAGTTTTGCCAATTGGTTCAACTCTATCACTATAAACATTTACTGCAAAAATATCATAACCCCACTTGTTAGGCTTATTTACCCCATTCAAATCAACTGACAATATAGCAAATGGCAAAGTATTATTATCAAAATTATCATTTAACCATTTAACGCCAACGATTTTACCCGAATTTGCAACATGTAAATTTGTAATATAATAATCGTCATTTTCTTTTACTGGCGAGCCATCAAGATAATGCGTTTTATAAGATTTTACATCAATAGCTTGTTTCATTCTGAAATAAGGATTTAATAAATTATATAATAATATTTCTTTTTCATCATTATTTTTCGCCTGCTTAAAAGCAATTTTATCAGTATCAGTAACCTGCGTGTTTAAAGCCTGAAAAACATATTCAACATTTTGATATGAATGCTTCCATTTTGAAATAATATCCAATTTTTTATTATCTTCAATTAAATTTGGCACAACCATAATCGCAGTCAAAACGATTAATCCAATAACAACTACAATTTCAACTAAGGTAAAGGCTTTATTTTTTTGCATATATCAATATCCTTTATTTTTTAAGCTAAATCTAAACGCTTTTTTTCTTGAATTAATTTATCATAAATCCATTCCGGAATAAAATGTTTCCCCAGAATAATTTGTCCATTAACCAAACTTGGCGCGTGAAAATCTGACCCACCAGTTACGATTAACCCTAATTTTTCAGCCATAGAAGAAAAATATTCAACCAAAGCTGGAGAATGTTTTCTATGATATGCCTCAATTCCTCTCAAGCCATACGCCATTAAATCATTAATCAAGGTTTCTGCAATATCAATATCGTGAGGATGAGCAATAACTGGAATACCACCTGCATCATAAATAACTTCAACGGCATCGTGCGGAGTTACTGTTTTTCTTTGCACATATACAGGAGAACTGTCATTAATATATTTGTTATAAGCCTCTATAACACTTGACGTTCCGCCTGCTGAAGTTATCGCCTTCGCAATGTGAGGTCGTCCAATACTTCCTCCATCTGCAACTTGCGATTTAATCATATCAAAAGTAATTTTAATACCTTCTTTTTTGTCCAAAAGGTCAATAATTTCCATTACTTGATCAATTCTGGCTTGTTGTTGAATTTTTAAAAGTTTTTTGAAATCTTCATTTTCAGTATTCATAAAATACCCTAGAATATGAACTTCATAATTTTTGTATAAAGTATTAACCTCAACACCTTGAATAATTTCAAGTTTATCCTGTTTTCCTAGATTTTTTAAATAGTTTTGCGCAATTTCATACGATAAAATATTATCGTGATCGGTCAAAGCAATAGCTTCTAAACCCGCATCAATTGCAGTATCAACAATTTTTTCAGGCGAAAATACGCCATCTGAATAATTCGTATGGACGTGAAAATCAGCTTTTTTCATGATTTACACCTCCAATCAGGACGATTCATTCCCAAAATCTTCCTCCGTTTCTTTTTTTTCATATATTATTTTTTCATTAATTCTTTTTATATCAGTTGCCTTACCTGTTAAAGCATCTAAGGTAATTTCAACTGCGTTAACAATAGCGACATTATCCTGCGCAACTTCAAATCGTTCAGGCAAACAAGTTGTCATTCTTGTAAGTGAGGTCGAATATTCCATACCAATAACACTATCTTCTGCCCCACAAAAACCCGCATCAGAAATATATGCCATTCCATTTATAATTTTTTCATCAGCAGTTTGAACATGTGTATGAGTACCAACAAAAGCACTAACCCCTAAATCTGCGCAAAATCTGCCAAAACAAATTTTTTCAGCCGTAGCCTCGGCATGAAAATCAATAAATATATTCGGTGTAACGTCTTTTATTTCATTAATTTTGTCTTTCATAATCTGCCACTGAGAATCAACAGGTTGCATAAATACCCTGCCTAAAAAATTCATCACGCATATTTTATTATCACCGATATTAAAAAATCTATACCCCTCTCCACGAGCTCCATTTGGATAATTTAAAGGGCGAACTAATTTTTCAGCATTATCAATATAATTAAAAATTTCTTTTTTATCCCAAATATGATTACCCGACGTAAAGCAATCCACACCTGCATTTGAGAGTTGATTATAATTCTTTTGCGTCAATCCAAATCCATGCGAAGCATTTTCGGCGTTCAAAATAACAAAGTCATATTTTGATTTATTTTCAGCCAAGTAGTCGGTAACTGCTTTTCTGCCAATTCTACCGACTACATCGCCAATAAATAAAATTTTTAAAATATTATCTGTCATAAATTAATTATTTTGCAATTTCAGTTGTTCTAAATTCTCTTACAACTGTAACTCTGATTTGTCCTGGGTAATCTAGTTCGTCTTCAATACGTTTTGCAATATCTCTTGCAAGTTTTTGTGAAGCTAAATCATCAAACTGTTCAGCTTCAACAATTACACGAACTTCACGACCAGCTTGAACTGCAAACGATTGTTTAATACCATTAAAGCTATTAACAATTTCTTCAATTTTTTGAAGACGCTTAATATAAATTTCTAAAGTATCACGTCTTGCACCAGGTCTGCCAGCAGAAATAGCATCTGCTAATTTAACCAATACAGCTTCAATTGTATTTGCAGTAACATCGTTATGGTGAGCTTCAATTGCGTGAATAATTTCCATTTTTTCACCATATTTGTTAGCAATTTCAACCCCTAATTGAATATGTGTACCTTCTTGAGTTTGATCAACTGCCTTACCGATATCGTGCAATAGACCTGCACGCTTTGCAACATTTACATTTGCGCCTAATTCCGCAGCCAACATGCCAGCAATATGACCAACTTCAAGCGAATGCTTCAAAACATTTTGACCATAACTTGTTCTGTAATATAAACGACCCAAAGTTTTTAAAAGTTCTTTATTTAAGCCCATTATACCCATATCTAAAGCGGCATTTTCACCTTCAGTAAGAATTTTCTTTTCGATTTCTTCTTGAGCCTTGTTAACCATTTCTTCAATTCTAACAGGGTGAATACGACCATCAGAAATAAGTTTTTCTAACGCAAGTTTTGCAACTTCTCTGCGAACTGGGTCAAAACTTGATAGAACAACAGCCTCTGGAGTATCGTCAATAATCAAATCAACACCAGTAAGTGTTTCTAATGTTCTAATATTACGACCTTCACGACCAATAATACGCCCCTTCATTTCATCGCTTGGCAACGAAACAACTGAAACTGTACTTTCTACAACCTGATCCATAACACATCTTTGCATAGTTGTTGTTAAAATTTCTTGAGATTGTTCTAACGCTTTTTCTTTAATTTTTGCTTCATTTTCTCTTATTAATTGCAATTGTTCCTGAGCTAAATCATTTTTCAATTGTTCTAACAATTGATTTTTAGCTTCTTCTGCAGACATGCCTGAAATTCTTTCTAATTCAGTTGTTTGTTTTTGAACTAATTCTGCGAGATAATCTTCTTTTTCTAATAATTCGTCCATTTTTCTTTGAGCAGCAGATTCTTTTTCTGTTGCATCTTGAATTTTATCTTCAAGAACATCTTCTCTTTGAGCTAATTTTGCTTCTTGACGTGATAATTCCTGTCTTCTTTCGCGTTCTTCTTCATTTAATTGTTCTCTTTCAGTTTGTAAAGCATCTTTTGCCTTAATCATAGCTTCTTTAACAAGTAACTGTTCTTTTTGAGCTAAGTCATCTTGTTTTTTTAAGACCTCAGCATGTAACGCTTTATATTTTGCACGCTGATTAACTAAAATTGCTGTAAATACAACAGCTAGAACTGCGACTACTACAATCGCAACGACTAAAACTGAGTCCATAAATCTCTATACCTTTACTTTCTATTTTTTACAAATATACACAATCTCGGCACATATAACCTACCGAGCCATTTTCTTTTTAGTTGTATATATTAAAAAGTTAACTACATTGCATATATTTTCAAAAATTTAACTATTACTAATTAAATATTAACATGATAAAAACAATTTGTATAGTTTATTAAAAAAATTTATATGGTATTATGAATTTATATAAAGTACATTTAAGGAAAGGACTTACTATGGAAATTAAAATCGTTTCAGATGTAAAATCACAAGAGTGCGACGTTATTTTTGTAAATATGTTTGAAGGTAAACAAACTACAAACAAAATTGCAAACGAATACGCATTAAAACAAGACAATTTTGAAGGTAAATTTAACACAACTTACTTATTACCTACTTATGGCAAAAATTCAGCAAAAAAAGTTTTAGTAATTGGTTTGGGAAAAGAAAATGAATTAAACAATAACAAAATCAGAGAAGTTATGGCAAAAGCAGTTAAAAAAGCCTTGCAAATGAAAGCAAAAACTATTGCAGTAGATTTTTCAAATATTCCATTTGAATATGCAGATATGATTTCAGAAGGCGCAATGATTGGCGATTACGCTTTTGACAAATACAAATCTGATAAAAAAGACCACATTGAAACTTTATACGTAAATCTTGATAAATCAAAAGTTGAAAAAGGTCAAAAAAGAGCAGAAGCAATGAATTTTACTAGAGATTTAGCAAATGAACCAGCTGAATATGCAACTCCAACAAAATTAGCAGAAGTTGCAAAAAGTCTAGGACTTGATACAAAAATTTATGACAGAAAAGATTGCGAAAAAATGGGTATGACAGCCTACTTAGCCGTAGCAAGGGGAAGTCATCAAGAGCCTAAATTCATTCACATGAAATATGCTCCTAAAAATCCGACAAAACGTATCGCAATAATCGGCAAAGGATTATGCTTCGATAGTGGCGGAATGGATTTAAAACCTGCTTCATCAATGCTAACAATGCGCGATGACATGTCAGGTGCAGCCTGCGTTTTAGGTGTAATGAGTAAAATAAAAGAATTTGCACCAAACGTAGAAGTTCATGGTATTATTGCAGCTTGCGAAAATATGATTGGACCAAACGCTTACAAACCAGGTGATATCTTAACAGCCAAAAACGGCAAAACAATCGAAATTGATAATACAGACGCAGAAGGCAGAGTAACTTTAGCTGACGCTTTATGCTACGCTTGCGACTTAAAAGTTGATGAAATCATTGATATTGCAACCTTAACAGGCGCTTGTATGGTAGCTTTAGGAACACATGCGGCAGGCATTATGGGCAATAACGAAGATTTAATTCACAGATTAATTGAAGTAGGTAACAAATCAGGCGAAAGATATTGGGAAATGCCGATGTTTGAAGATTACTTTGATAGTTTAAAAAGTGAAATTGCAGATATGAAGAATACAGGTTCAAGATGGGGCGGAGCTTCAGCTGCGGGCTTATTCTTGCAAAAATTTGTAACTGATGATGTAAAATGGGCTCACTTAGATGTTGCAGGAACAGCATTCTTAGAAAAACCTCAAAAAGAATTTATCGCTGGCGCAACTGGTGCAGGTGTAAGAACATTATTAAATTATATTATAGAAATATAAGAAAAAAGGACTTGTTAACAACAAGTCCTTAAATTTATTTGTAAACTTTTTTTAATAAAAATACATAATTCTTGAAATAATGTTAGGATTGAATAATAATTTTATAAGAAAAGTTCTTTACTTGAGAGTATTTTTATCTTATAGTGTAAGTAACTAAAGCAAACAAAGAGGAATAACAGTGGATAATTTTAACAAAGCAGCAGAATTTTTGAATGTAGGAAAAACAGATTCTTACACACCAGAAGTAGTAAATCCAGCAAAAATTAAAGTAATCGGTGTTGGCGGTGGCGGTGGAAACGCAGTTAACCGAATGATTAAATCTGGTTTATCTGGGGTAGAATTTTACTTAATGAACACAGATGCGCAAGTTTTACAATTTGGCGCAGCTCCAAATAAAGTTAGATTAGGTACAAAATTAACAAATGGCTTAGGTGCTGGTGGAGATCCTAAAGTTGGAGAAGACGCAGCAGAAGAAGCTCGTCAAGAAATTACTGCAGCTATCGAAGGTGCTGATATGGTATTCGTAACAGCAGGTATGGGTGGCGGAACAGGTACTGGTGCCGCTCCTATCGTAGCTAGAGTAGCAAAAGAACTTGGCATCTTAACAATCGCAGTTGTAACAAAACCTTTTGGTTTTGAAGGTAAAAGACGTGCTAACCAAGCAATGCAAGGTATAGAAAAATTAAAAGAAGCGGTTGATGCTATCATCGTAATTCCTAATGATAACTTATTAGGTGTTGTAGATAGAAAATTCAGCTTAATGGAATCTTTCGCAATCGTTGATGAAGTATTAATGAGAGGTGTTCAAGGTATTACAGACATTATCACAATCCCTGGATTAATCAACGTTGACTTTGCAGACGTTCGTTCAGTAATGCAAGCATCAGGTTCTGCATTAATGGGTATTGGTAAAGGTCAAGGCGAAGGTAGAGCTGAAGAAGCTGCGAGAAACGCTATTGATTCTAAATTGCTAGAAACAACAATTGATGGCGCTAAAGGTGTTATCGTTAATATTACTGGCGGTCCAGATTTAGGATTAGCTGATGTAACTAAAGCTATGACAATCATCAATGATGCAGTTCAAGATGATGCAATCGTTATCTTTGGTGCAGTTACTGATGAAAATATGCAAGGCGAAATCAAAATTACAGTTATTGCTACTGGTTTTGAATTAAAATCACATAGCGCAATTCAAGCAGAAAAAACTCAAACAAAACAGTTAAGCGCAGCTGATTTCTTCTCTGGAGCATTCAATACTCCTAAAAAGACAGAAAATCCAGCTCCTACATTACCAGGACTTTCAAATATTGAAATTCCAGATTTCTTGAAAAAGTAATTACAATGGGTAATTTATAAATAAAAAAGCTCCTCTACAAAAGGAGCTTTTTTTTACAAATTTTCGTGATAAAATTAATAATATAGATAAATAAGGGATAAAAAATGAAAAAAATTATACTATCACTATTCATAATATTTTTAGCATTACCTGCTTTTGCAGATGATTTAGACACAGTAAAAGCAAATTTTAATAATTACGTACAAGCGGCAAATTCATACAGCCCAAGTTTATTGAATTATTATTCGCCTAATGCAAAAATTATTCGTCAAGTTGTAAAACCTGATGGAACAACGGCAAATGCAACAACAAATATGGCAACTTACGCAAAACAAATGAAAATTAGTCAAGGAACGGCTAAAATGCGTAATTACAAAAACAAATACAAAAATGTAACCGCAATAAAAGTTTCAAATGGTATAAAAATTAACGCATTAAGACAACCAATGAACGATAATTACTGGCTAAAAACTTATCAAATTTGGCAAAAACAACCAAATGGTAACTGGGTAATTATTGAAGAAATGATGCAAACAAAACAACAAATATTTTTACATTACGTAGATAAATAAGGAAAAAATGGGTAATTTTAGATTTTTGACTTCAGGTGAAAGTCATGGAAAATGTTTGAACGCTATAATTGAAGGCGTTCCAGCTGGATTTAGAATAAGCGAAGATTTTATTAATAACGATTTAAAACGTCGTCAAGTCGGATATGGACGCGGAAAACGTATGCAGATTGAATCTGATAAATGCGAAATAAAATCAGGTGTTAGGCTTGGTTTAAGTACTGGTGCGCCAATTTGCTTAGAAATCAAAAACAAAGACTTTGAAAATTGGAAAATTCCAATGAGCACAAGTGAAGTTGATTTGAAAAATAGAGAAATTCTTAAACTTGTTGCAGACAAATCTTTTACTAAAGTTCGCCCAGGACATGCTGATTTTGCAGGCTCAGTAAAATATCAGCTAGAAGATTTAAGAGATGTTTTAGAACGTTCAAGCGCTCGACAAACTGCAATTGAAGTTGCAGTTGGCGCAATTGCAAAGCAAATACTCAAGGAGTTTTCTATAATCGGTTTTTCTCACGTAACTCAAATTGGAAAAGTTAAAGCAGAAGTTTTACCACAAAGTTACACACTATTAAAAGAATCAGCAGAACATTCCGAACTAAGATGTGCTGATGATGTCGCAACTGATATTATGAAAGAAGCTATTGATATTGCCAAAAATAACGGCGATACTTTAGGTGGAAAATTTGAAGTCATATTTGGAAATTTACCAATAGGCTTAGGCTCTCATGTACATTGGGACAGAAAAATTGATGGAAGAATTGCTCAAGCAATAATGAGTATTCCTGCTATAAAATCAGTTGAAATCGGTGTTGGTGCAGAAGCTGGAGAAATGCTTGGAAGCAAAATGCACGACGAATTATTTATCGCAGATAATAAGATTTATAGAAAGACCAATAATGCTGGCGGTATTGAAGGTGGAATAACTAATGGTGAACCAATTGTTGTAAAAGCAGTAATGAAACCAATTCCAACAATGAGAACTCCTCTTAAAACTGTTGATTTATATTCAAAAGAACAAACTGAAGCCCATTTTGAACGTTCAGATACTTGTGCAGTCCCAGCGTGTGCGGTCGTTGCTGAGGCGCGTATTGCGTGGATTTTAGTTGATGAATTTTTGAAAAAATACGGTGGCGATTCGTTAAACGAAATAAGAAAAAACTATGAAAAATAATATTATACTTGTCGGAATGATGGGTGCGGGCAAAACTTTTATTGGACAAAAACTAAAAGAAGCATACCCAAAATACGATTTGATTGACCTTGACGAATATATCGAAAAACACGAAAATAAAAAAATTTCAGATATTTTTGCTGAATTTGGAGAAGAACATTTTAGAAATTTGGAAACTTCTGCGATAAAAATCCTTTGCATGCAAGAAAATCAGATTATTTCACTTGGTGGCGGTGCTTTTGAAAAAGAAATTAATCGCGAAAATTTAAACAAGAATGGTTATACAGTGTATTTAAAGGCTTCTGGTGAAACTTTATTTAACCGAATAAAAAATGAAACTCACAGACCACTTTTAAAACAAGGTTTTGGAATTGAAAAAGTCAATGAGATACTAAAAAAAAGAGAACGTAATTATGCGAAAGCTCTCATCACAGTTGACACTACTGATAAAACTTTCTATAATATCATTAACGAAATTATGAAAAGGATTGAGGAAAATGCCAAACAAAATTGATGTTGAAATACAAGAAAAAAATCAGTATTACCCTATCCATATTGATTTTGAGCCTATTAACGAATTAAAAGACAGAATATTTAAAGATTTTGATTTTCCAAAATATGTCGTCGTTATTAGCGAAAAAGTCTATAAACTTTATGATAAAAATTTAGGCTTTAATCCAGAAAATATTTTCGTTTTAAAAGACGGTGAAAAAGAAAAAAACTTCAAAAATTATCAAAAAATACTAGAATTTTGTTCAAAAAAAGGACTAGATAGAAAAAGCGCATTAATAGCAATTGGTGGCGGTGTTGTTGGCGATATAACCGGATTTGTAGCATCAACGTACATGCGCGGAATTAATTTCATACAAGTACCGACAACACTTTTAGCTTGCGTTGACTCCTCGGTTGGCGGAAAAGTTGCAATTGATACCAATTATGGCAAAAACCTCGTAGGCGCATTTTACCAACCCAAAGCAGTGTATATCAATTTGAACTTCTTAAATACACTTGACGACAGACAATTCAAAAGCGGACTCGGCGAAATTGTAAAATATGCGTTCATAGAAAAAAGTTGCGAAGCTATGTTTGAATATGGTTTATTCGACTTTTTATCTGTTCACGCAGATAAAATACTTAATAGAGATTTGAGATTTATTGAAAAAGTTATTCAAGTTTGTATTGAATTAAAAATCTCCGTTGTAACAAAAGATGAAAAAGAAAGCGGATTAAGAAAAATACTTAACTTTGGACATACTTTTGCTCACGCACTTGAAAAAATAACCAATTACAAAAAATACACGCATGGCGAAGCTGTAATTTATGGATTGTATTTTATATTTAATTATGCGCACTATTTAAAACTAATCGACGCAAATTATAGAGAATTGGCAATTAATCTGCTTGAAAAATACAATTTCAGCAATCAATCCTTCAACTATCCAATTGAAAAATTGATTTTAATTATGAGAAAAGATAAAAAAGCTGAAAATGACGTTATAAAAGTAATTGTTCCAACACTAAAAGGATACGTCAAAGAAAGCGACCTTGACTTAAACGCTTTTAAAGAAGTCTTAAAATAACTTAATTTATGGATAATTGACTATAATTCTTTTGAATAGACGCAATCAAAGTTTCCATATTATTAAATTGCTTTTGCAATCTTGTTTGATATGAATCCACTTTTGATTGCTCTCTTTTTATCGAAGATGCCATATCTGATAACCTTTTTTCATAAGATTTAGTTTTTGCATCAAAATATCCAGAAGAAACTTCAAGCGAATCCTCAGTTATTTTTTCTAACTTGTTCAAAACGCCACCAGAAGTATCATTACCTTTGTTATCACCAACAAGAAGTTTTTTAACACCATCTGGATTTTTAGCCAAGGCTTCTTTGAATTTCTTTTCATCAATTTGTAATTTATTTACAGAAGATGTACTTGTAGTATTTGAAACTGCACCAGTCGTAATACCAATATCCGACAATAATTTCATCGTATCATTGTCAACAGAAGCCGTAGCTGTTCTTCTCAAATTATTTCTAAATGTAGTTAACGATGTTTCACCATATAAAGTATCACCATAAGAAGTATTTTTATCAATTGATGAAAGCGTGTTATTATAAGCCTCTACGAAAGATTTAACCGCAGATAACAACGCCTCTTCATCTTGAGCAACAGAAATTGTAGTTGGTTCGATAACCTTATCTTCATTAGGTTTTGAAACTGATTTTAAAGTTAAAGTCAAGCCTTCAATACCTGAAATATCGCTTGTTACAGTATTTGAGGAAGATATAACAGTTGTGCCATTAATTGATAATTGCGCATAATCACCCAAATCTTGCTTATTTAAAGCTGAAAGATACTTGCCATCTGCATCTTTTTTATATTCGCCATTTTCATCAAATTCACCTTTTGTTAAACCTAACAAGTTCGTAAAATTGCTTGTACCAGCTTCAATATTAATATTAAAAGCACCTTCAGTCTTAGATTTCATAACCATTTCGCCAGCTGATGCGTCCCAATATGCTGTAACTCCAGCATCTTCATCACGATTAATTGCACCAATCAAAGATTTCATCGAAGTATCTTCATCTATCGTAAAAGTAGCATTACCAACTTTTAACGTACCTTTTACTGAATCTCCAAATACATCGACTAATTTTGCAGATGTGTTGATTTTTGAAACACCTGTATAACTTTCATAAGCACCAGTTTCATCATTTCTTACAAGACCTGCGATTGAAGCAAAATTTGCTTCATCAGTAGATGAACCAACAACTAAAGATTTACCTTCAGCTGAAATTGAAACTTTTCCATCAACAACTGAAGCACTTACTCCGTCAATAGCTGAAATATCATCAAGAATACTACCAATTGTGCTTTCTTCATCAATATTAATCGAGTGTTTTACGCCATCAACATAAATACTAAAAGCACCAGTTTTAGCATTTCCTGCCGATAACGAACTGTATTTTGTATCAGCAGAAATCAAACCTTCTGCACCTAATTTTGAGGTTGCAGTTGTTGATGTTGCTAATTTATTGACAATTACATCTAAATTTTGTCTTGCCGCATCAGATGTAGCTACTGCATCTACAACACTTTTGTTTGATGAAGTAACAGTATTTTTTGAAAAAATATCAAAAGAACCACCTAATTTTGCATCGGTAATTTTTTCAATAGAACTTCTTAAATTAGTTACTTTTGATTTTATATCACTTAAAGTTGACTGAGATTTTCGAATTTCAGTCTGTTTATTTTGCAAAGTCGTTACTGACTGCTGTTTTATCTTAACTAAGGCTTCAATCCACGTGCTGGTATCCATACCTGAGGCCAAGCCTGAAAAACTTATTACGCCCATATTAAAATCCTCCATAATTTTAATATACTCATCAATTAAACATATAATATATCCATATATATTTAATACTTACCCATTTTAACAAATTTTGAAACGATTTTCAACCCAAAATTTTTACAAAAAGCAAATTTTGTAACAAAATTCTTAAAAATCAATCATTTAATGTATAAAAAAAAGACTTCCTTTAAAAAGGAAGTCTTTTAAAATTTTAGATTGTTGTTGCTAATGCAGGAGCGATTTGAATGAATTTTCTTACTAACTCAGCGTCCCATTGAGTTCCTGCGCCTGATTGTAAGATTTCACAAGCCTTTTCTACACCTAAACCTTTTCTGTAAGGTCTATCACTAATTAAAGCGTGGTATGTATCAGCAACTGCTACAATTCTTGCTTCTAATGGAATTTCATCACCTTTTAATTTGCAAGGGTATCCTGAACCATCAATGTGTTCGTGGTGATATTTAACCATTGGCATTAAGTCCTTTAATGCTTCGTTTTGCATTAACACTTTTTCTGCACCGATTGTAGGGTGTTGCTTCATAACTTCCCATTCTTCGTCAGATAAGTGAGTTGGTTTCTTTAATACGCTTTCAGGAATACCAATTTTACCAACGTCGTGTAATAATGCACCTAATTTTATTCTTTGAACTTCTGCTTCAGGCATATTTAATGCTCTGGCTAATGCTTCTGCATATTTAGAAACAGATGTTGAATGACCTTTTGTATAAGGATCTTTTGCATCAATCGCACCAGCTAAAGAAGTTGCTAATTCTTCTAAGTGATGTTGAGAAGAAATTTCTTCGTTTGCAAATTTAGTAACTAATTCTTCTTCGAAGTTTACACCTAATTGAGAATGACGTTTAGTTAAAACTTCTGCGAATGAATGTAATGCCATATCGTCCCAGAAATTGAAATCTGAAGAACTGATAATTGCAGACATACCATCTTTGTAGCCTTTAGATTGAGAAATATACATTGCTTGTTCTGCTGAAACTAGTAATTTTTCTTGATCTTTTGCACATTGTGGGTAATTTGCAATACCAACTGAAACTTTTACTGGTCCTACATCATCTATAAAGCAACAAGATAAGCTATATGTTAAATATTCAGCTAAATATTTAGCTTCGTTTGTATCTGTATCAGGAAGAATAATAGCGATTTCATCGCCACCGTAACGACCTGCAGTATCATTTGAACGAATGTTTTGTTTAACTTTTTCCGCAACTAATTTAATAACTTCGTCGCCTTTTGCGTGTCCTAACTCTCTATTAATTTTAGAGATGTTATTAACGTCCATCATAATAACAGAAAGTGTTGATTTTGCTTTTTCAGCTTTTTCAAGTTCTGTTGATAAGATTTCTTGGAAACCTCTATGATTATGTAAAGAAGTTAAAGAA
Organism: uncultured Candidatus Melainabacteria bacterium; assembly: GCA_934699705.1. Lineage (GTDB taxonomy): Bacteria > Cyanobacteriota > Vampirovibrionia > Gastranaerophilales > Gastranaerophilaceae > UBA6984. Next base: position 16,612 of record CAKUXD010000006.1, on the reverse strand, counting down.
TCTGTATTTGCGTGAGCATTTGCTTGTTCCATTAACTCAGCATTGTGCATAAATAACGCATAATGACTAGCAATTAATGAATATAAATCAGCATTTTCTTCAACTTTATTATCGCCAATAATCATAACGCCTAAGCATTCGTTTACTGAAATCAAAGGAATAACAGCAACTGCTGGGCTTTGTAAATATGATAATTTTAAGAATTTTGAATCTTTTTTAATAACTGTTTCTTGTGAATTGAAACATTCAACGATTGGATTTGTATCATCTGACAAGAAAACTCTTGATGAATATGTTCCACCAACTTTATCAGTTAATTTTATATTGATACATTTTGATTTTTCTTGAAATAAACCAATTGCGCTAAATTGAGCGCCTAATTTGTTTACTAATAGAGAATGTAAAGAGCTATAAAAATCAGCAATATTAGTTTTGCCCTTCAATGTAGAGCTTAAAGAACTAATAATTTCTCTAAAATCAGTTGTAGCAAAAACGCGGTCAGTATTATTTGAATTATAACCACCGTACAATCTGTTTGAAGTTGTTCTTGCAACAGAAGCAGACATACGAGGCATAAAACCTGCACCCGAAATAGGATTTGTTGTCAAAGTCTTATTATATAAGATTTCTTTCTCTTGTTTAATTAATGTATCTTTGTTAATCAAAATATAAATCCTAAATTTGCTTATGTTATATTAAAAACACTAACACTTAAAAAATTGCTACCATCATGAGATTTCATTTCAAATCTGTAACCTAATTATAACAGTTTTTTTAGCCCTAAGCAAAAAAGATTTACAAATATTTACAAAATTCAAGCATGACTAATTTTTTTATTTTACAGAATTTATATAAAATTCGATATCTTCGTTTGAATTCATTTCAGTTGCACAAACAAGAATTGTTTTTTCATCAACTTTATATCCGCCAATGATGCCATTTTTCTTTAATTTTAATAAAAACTCATCAGCATATTCAACTTCAATCAAAAATTCATTATAAAAATCTTTAGAAAGAACTTTAACGCCCATATTTTGAAGTTTTTCAGCTAAATTATGAGCATTTTTGCTTGACAAATAACTTGCTTGTTTAAATCCTTTTTCTCCTAATAAACTCAAATAAACAGTCGCACAAAGAGCTATCAGCGCTTGATTTGAACAAATATTACTTGTTGCCTTTTCACGTTTAATATGTTGTTCGCGAGTTTGAATTGTTAAAGTATAAACAACATTTCCATCAGCATCTAAAGTTTTTCCAGCTAAACGCCCAGGAAGCTGACGCATAAGTTTTTCAGTACAAGCCATAAACCCAGCATGAGGTCCGCCGAAAGACATTGGAATTCCCAAAGGTTGAACATCTCCAACAACAATATCTGCACCATATTGAGCAGGCGGTTTCAATAAAGCAAGAGAAGAAACATCTGTTATCGAAATTAACAAACCGCCTTCAGGCTTTTTAATATCGTGAATTTCACCATAAAAATCTGGATTTTGAATAACTACACACGCATAGTCTGAAATATTTTCAGGCACAACATCGAACATTTCAAGTTCAATTTCATTTGCCCAAGCATAAGTTTGTAACGTTTTCAAATATTCTGGATTAATTTTATCTGAAATTAGCGCTTTATTTTTCTTTGAAACTCTTTTTGCCATAAGAACCGCTTCTGCAGTCGCCGTTGCACCATCATAAACTGATGCATTTGAAATGTCCATGCCAGTAAGCCTGCATATTAAAGATTGAAACTCATACATAACTTGAAGCGACCCTTGAGCAATTTCTGGCTGATAAGGCGTATATGCAGTTAAAAACTCATATCTTTGAGCAATTTGACTAACTGCAGCTGGAATAAATTTGTTATACGTACCTGCACCAATAAAATAAATATAATCTGAGTTATTCTTTTTTGCAAGATTTTTTACCACCCTTTGAGCCTGCATCTCATTTAAGGCTTGTGGTAAATCAAAATTTTGCATTCTTGCTTTTTGAGGAATTTGGCTAAAAAGTTCTTCTACATTACTTTTTCCAATACTTTCCAACATTTCGCCACGAGTTTTTTCATTTAAAGCTAAAAAGTTATTCATTATTGTACTTCTTCTTTGTAATCTTTATAATCTAACAATTCTGATAATTCCACATCAGAACCAGTAAATTCAACTTTTATTAACCAGCCTTTTTCCAAAGGGCTTTCATTTAAAATTTCTGGAGTATTAACTGCACCTTCATTTACTTCAACTACTGTACCAGAAATCGGCATATAAATTTCAGATGCGGCTTTAACAGATTCAATAGTCGCAAAAACATCGCCTTTATTGAAACTGGCACCTACCTCTGGTAATTCTAAAAATACTATATCCCCTAATTGTTCAATTGCATAATCAGTTAAGCCAATTGAGTAATTTTTTGGACTATTTTCTAAAACGTATTCGTGAGTTTTTGAACATAACATTCCTTCAGTAATACTCATAAAAATCTCCTTTTCAACTTTTCTTCTAACTATTATGTTTTTGTACAAATGGTCGTTTTACAACAACAGCATCGTATAATTTTTCTCTTATCATAACTTGAACATTAGCGCCTGTGCAAATTTCTTTTACATTTTTTACATAACATAACGCAATTGTTTCATTTAAAGATGGTGCAAAACTGCCACTGGTAACATTTCCAACTTTTTCACCATTAAAATAAACTTCGCACTCGTGTCTTGGAACTGCGCGTGTTGTCATTTTAATTCCAATTAACTTCTTTTCTACACCATTTTTGATTTGCTCCATTATAACTTCTTTTCCGTTATAATCAGCAACTTTGTCCTTTGGTATAGACCAGGACAAACCTGCTTCAATTGGTGTTGTGTTTTCGTCTAAGTCATTACCATATAAATGTAATGCACATTCAAGTCTTAACGTATCTCTTGCACCTAAACCTATTGGCATTAGAGAAAATTCTTTACCTTTTTCCAACAACAAATCCCACATTTTGATAGCATCTTTGTTTTTTAATAAAATTTCATATCCGTCTTCACCTGTATAACCAGTTCTTGATATCATAACTTCCATATCATCTATTGTTGCTGGTTTTATAGTGAAAAATTCTTGTTTGTCTGTGTAGCCTATTTTTTTAAGAATATCCCCCGCTTTTGGACCTTGAATTGCGAGTAATGAATAGTTATGAGATTGATTGTCAATGTAAACATCATACCCCATACTATTTCGGACTATCCAATTAACATCTTCATCAATTCTTGAAGCATTTACTATTAAAAGATATTTTTCATCTTCTAATTTATAAATGATTAAATCATCAATTAAACCGCCATTTTTGTTTGGCAATTGACAGTATATCGCTTTTGAATCATATAATTTAGAAAGTTCTTGAGGAACAATACTATTTAAAAAATCTAACGCATCTTTACCAGAAACAAATACTTCCCCCATATGTGAAACATCAAAAAGTCCAGCGTTATCCCTAACATTTTTATGTTCTTCCAAAATTGATGTAAACTGTACAGGCATGTGCCAACCAGCAAAATCAACCATCTTAGCACCTAGTTCAACCTGCTTATCATGTAAAAGTGTTTCTTTCATTTTTTCACCTCGTCCCTACTATGATTTTGACTTTAAAGTAACAACATGTCAACAATATCTAAATTTTTGTAATATTTTTGTCCATGACTAAAAATAATGATAATATAATTGTATATAGGGGATTTTATGACAGGTAGTTTTAATTTAGATTTATTTTTAGAAAAAGCAGTAAAAACAGATTGTTCTGATATTCACTTAAAAGTGGGCGAACGTCCTATGCTTAGACGCGACGGTTCTATATTAAAAACGGACTTACCTCAATTAACCTCAGAAGATATGAATAAAATGGTTAGCCATATAGTCCCAAACTTTGTAAAAGACAGATTATCTCAAGCAACAGATATGGACTTCTCTTACGAATTGAAAGGAATTTCAAGATTTAGGGTTAACCTTTCTCGTACAATGGCTGAATTTGGACTTGTTTTCAGAGTTATTCCTTATTATATAAGTAATTTTGAAAAATTACACCTTCCAATTGCAATGCAACAATTTGCAGACTATAACAACGGTATTGTACTTGTTACAGGTCCAACTGGAAGCGGTAAATCAACATCTTTAGCATCTTTTATTGATTATATCAATGGTAAATACCAAAAACATATCGTAACTATTGAAGACCCTGTTGAATTTGTTTTTACAGATAAAAAATCAACAGTTACGCAAAGACAAATCGGTATAGATACTCCAAGTTTTGCATCAGGTATTAAATATGCACTAAGACAAGACCCTGACGTTATACTTGTTGGTGAAATCAGGGATATCGAAACTCTTGACAGCGCACTAAAAGCCGCAGAAACAGGACACTTAGTGTTTGCAACCATGCACACAAACGATGCAGTTCAAACTATTTATAGAATTATAAATATGTATAGTCCTGAAGATAGAGATACTGTAAGACGTCAACTAGCACAAACACTTAGAGGAACAATTGCTCAAAAACTTGTTAAAAAAGCAACCGCAAAAGGACGCTATCCTGCTTGTGAAATTATGGTCGTAACTCCGACAGTTAAAGATTTTATCGTTAAAGACCAGATAGAAGAAATTTATGACATGCTTAAAAAAGGCTCTTTTAATGATATGATTTCAATGAATGAATCCCTATTTAAACTGGTTGAAGCAGGTGCTATTTCAAAAGAAACTGCACTTGAAGCTTCTGATGATAAAATGGAGCTTGAACAATTCTTCCGTGGAGTATACAGAGGTACAAAAGGCGGAGAAATGTATGAATAACTTGGTTACAGATGCGATAAATCTTAAATCATATAATCTCAGCGAAGCCGATAAAATCATTGTTATGTACACAAAAGATTACGGTTTAATGCGTGGAGTTGCAAAAGGAGTTAAAAAAGCAAAAAGTAAACTTGGCGCAAGAATGGATTCACTTGTTGCAAATAAAGTTATGTTATATAAGGGGAAAAATTTGGATACAATTTGTCAGGCTGAAGCCTTAAATACATTTAAAGATACAAGAAAAGATTTAGATAAATTAGTATATTCATCGTATATTTCTGAAATTATTTCAGTTTTTGGTGTAGAAGATGATCCTTCTAGTAAAGAAGTTTATGAATTGTTCTACAAGGCGCTTGATAGAATTTCAGAGGCAAAATCTAAAAAAGATGCGATGATTGCAGTTATAAAATTTCAACTAAAAATGATGCTTATTGCAGGTTTTGGCTTGGAATTTGATTCTTGCCTATGTTGTAGAGAACAAATTCTTGATGAAGATATGTATTTTTCAACCCAAATGGGCGGAGTTGTTTGCGAAGAATGTAACGAAACACTTGGCGTAAAATTAAAACTTCACCACAAAATGAGAGATTTCTTGCAAGCAATGATGCAATTTGATTTTAATTATGAAAGTGATTACGATAAAAAAGCGACAGATAAAGTTTGCGAAGTCTGCATAAACCTTTTACACGACTATATTCAATCACATTCTAACAAAAAAATCAAAGCTCTTTCTGTCATTGAAAGTTAATATCTGAATTTATTACAATTTAATTATAATAAAAAACGGCGGTTTGAGTTTCACTCAAACCGCCGTTTAAATTGACTTTTGGGAGAATTAGAATTGCAAACCTGCTTCTCTTGCAGCTTCTGCTAATGCTTGAACTCTACCATGGTATAAGAAACCACCTCTATCAAAAACAACACATTCAACACCAGCTTTTAATGCTTTCTTAGCAACAGCTTCACCTACAACTTTTGCAGCTTCAATGTTGCCACCGTGTTTCAATTGTTCTTTTAAATCTTTATCTAAAGATGAAGCAGAACATACTGTTACATGTTTTTCATCATCAATAACTTGAGCATAAATATGTTTTGTACTTCTGTAAACTGCCAATCTTGGGAATTCAGTTGTACCTTCCAATTTTACTCTTAAAGATTTGTGTCTTTTTTGAACTTTTGGTTTTCTAATTTCTTGTTTAATCATTTTTCTTTCTCCTTTTGCCCAAACCTTCTTGACGCTTCAAGGGTTTATGCGGGCTACTGTATTAACATAATTTTTAGAAAAGATCCCAAAATAAATTCGGGATAGGATATTTATAAGGTTCGCCCGAAGCTCACCAACATCTATCCTACTTTTTACCAGCTTTACCAGCTTTACGTCTGATGTATTCGCCTTCGTATTTAACACCTTTTCCTTTGTAAACTTCAGGTGGACGTTTGCTTCTGATTAAAGCAGCAATGTCGCCAACCATTTGTTTATTAGAACCTTTTACTGAAACTTTTGTATTAGCTTCAACTGAAATTGTAATTCCAGCAGGTGGTTCGATAATTACTGGGTGAGAGTAACCTAATGCCATATTAAGTTTTGTTCCTTCCATATTAGCACGGTAACCAACACCTACGATTTCTAATTTCTTTTCAAAACCGTCTTTTACACCTTTAACTGCATTAGCAACTAATGTTCTCATTAAACCATGTAAAGCGTTTGTTTTTCTTTCATCATCGTTTGGAGTTAAAAGAACTTTGTTATCTTCAACTTTAACGCTGATTTCTGGACGAACTTCTACAACTTCAGTACCTAAAGGTCCTTTTGCAGTAACTGTTTGTCCTTCAATTTTAACTTCCACGCCTTGTGGAATTTCGATAGGTAATTTACCAATTCTTGACATAATTAATTTCTCCTTTTGGTATAAATAATAACTTTTGGGCTTTTCTACCAATTACACCCTTTTGATGTGAATTTCACACCGACTTATGCTTGTCTTGTTCTCGCGCTTAACGGGTCTTTACCTCTACCCACTAACTCCACGTCGCCATGTGAGAGGTTACGCCCTCAGCTCACTCACGCTACCATACATAACATAAAATTTCGCCGCCTAAGTTTTCTTTACGAGCTTTTCTATCAGACATTAAGCCTTTGCTTGTAGAGATAACTGCAACGCCCATACCACCTAAAACTTTTGGTAAGTTTTTAGATTTGCTGTATGTTTTTAAACCTGGAGTAGAAACTCTTTGTAAGTTTGTAATAACAGGTTTTTGTTTTTCGTCATATTTTAATGTAATAACGATTTTGCTAAATTTTGCGGAATCATCAACTTTATAATCAGCGATAAAACCTTCTGATTTTAATAATTTAGCCAATTCAACTTTCAATTTTGAAGTTGGAACTTCTACTGTTTCGTGTGAAACCATGTTTGCATTTCTGATGCGAGTTAGCATATCTGCTATCGGATCTGTGTTCATTCTTTTTTCCTTTTCTACTGTGGACTTACTTAAAACAACTTTAAGCAGTATCCTATGTACTCGCCTCTTACCGAATTAATGTTGCTCATATATAAAGCGTGTTTCGGCAGTTAGGTCATCTATATCAAAATCTTATATCAAAAAAAGTTCATTTACAAGTATTTTTTTACTTTTTTTAATATTAATTTTATAAAAAATCACTAAAAAAGGCGCATTAAACCTGCGCCTCTCTGTTGAATCAAAATTTAAAACTACCAGCTTGCTTTTGTAACACCAGGTAATAAACCTTGGTGAGCCATTTTTCTCAAGCAAATTCTGCAAAGACCGAAATCTCTGTGAAATCCATGAGGACGTCCGCAAATACTGCATCTGTTATGTAATCTAACTGATGGGTATTTACCCTTAGCAGCTAGGGCTTCTCTTTTTGCTTCTTTGTTAATCATCGCTTTTTTAGCCACGATATTCTCCTTTTTTATATAGTATTTAGTATTATATTTCTATTTTAAGCCTTTGAATGGCATTCCTAACAATCTTAGCAATTCTCTTGCTTCTTCGTCAGTTTCTGCAGTTGTAATAACTGAAACATTCATACCCTTTACCAAATCAACTTCTTCAAATGAAATTTCAGGGAATAATGTTTGTTCTTTCAAACCTAATGTGTAATTACCACGTCCATCAAAACTTTTTGCACTGATACCGCGGAAGTCGCGAATTCTTGGTAAAACTACGCAAATTAGTTTTTGTAAGAAATCATACATTCTTTCGCCACGTAATGTAACCATAGCACCAACTGGCATACCTTCTCTTAATTTGAATGTAGCAATTGATTTTTTAGCTTTAGTTACAACCGCTTTTTGACCAGCAATTTTTGTTAATTGACCTTGAATTACATCAGCAATTTTTGTATTGTGTGAAGCTTCACCAACACCCATATTCAAAACGATTTTATGTAATCTTGGAACTTTTAAATCGTTTTTATAGCCGAATTTTTCAACTAATGCTTTTTTTACTTCTTCTTCATACTTAGCTTTTAAGCTTTTTGTTACTGTCATTTTTTTATCCTTTACTTTAAGATGATTTCGCGCCAAGAACTATCTTGCACTATACATCTAACTGTTCACCACATTTTTTGCAAACACGAACTTTTTTATCATCTTTCATTTCGTGTTTTACTTTTGTAACTTTTTCACAAGCTGGGCATACAATCATAACATTTGAGTTATCTAATGGAGCTTCAACTTTTACTAAGCCACCTTGAATGTTTGCCATTGGGTTTGCTTTTTGTGCTTTTGTTACCATATTTGCACCTTCAACCAAAACTTTTGATTCTGATGGAAGAACTTTTTTTACGTTTCCGATTTTACCTTTATCTTTGCCAGCAATAACCATAACTCTATCGCCTGTTTTTACTTGCAAAGCATTTTTCTTATTATCTGCCATTTGTTTCTCCTGATAGCTTTTTTACTTTGTACTTATATTTTACAACAGAAATTTTTATTGTAAAACACTAAATTACTTCTGGAGCTAAAGAAACAATTTTCATAAAGTTTTTGTCTCTTAACTCTCTTGCAACAGGTCCGAATACACGAGTTCCTCTTGGGTTGCCGTCTTTGTTGATAATAACTGCAGCATTTTCGTCAAATCTGATTACTGAACCATCTTGACGTTTAATATCTGCTTTTGTTCTTACAACAACTGCTCTTACAACTTCAGATTTTTTTACTGTCATGTTTGGAGTTGCATCTTTTACAGTTGCGATGATAACATCACCAACACCTGCAAATTTCTTGTTTGAGCTGCCCATAACACGGATTGTTAATAATTCTTTAGCACCTGTATTATCTGCTACTACTAATCTTGATTCTTGTTGTATCATTTTTTATCACCTTTTTGTTTACGTGCTAAGAGAAAACTATTTTCTCTTTTCTACAATGTTCAAAACATTCCAGCGTTTTCCGCCTGAAAGTGGTCTTGATTCAATAATTCTGATTACATCGCCTTCTTCACATTGATTTTGTTCATCGTGAGCTTTGTAATGTTTTGTTGTTTCCATAATTTTTTTGTATTTTGGATGTGGTTCATAGTCTGCAACTTTTACTACAACAGTTTTGTCCATTTTGTTGCTAACGACCATACCTTGTTTTACTTTTTTAGGCATTATTTTTCCTCTTTTTCTTTAATAACTGTCTTAATTTGTGAAATGTAGTGTTTTGTCTTCGCAATTAAAGCTGTATTTTCTAATTTATTTGTTGCTTTTTGAACTCTTAAATCTAACAACTGTTTTTTGAAGTCAACAACTGCATTTTTCAATTCTTCAACTGTTTTTTCACGCATTTCTTGTAATTTCATGTGTTTATTCCTTTATTATTGAACAGGGTTCTTTTCAATTACTTTAACTTTGATAGGTAATTTTTGCGCTGCTAGTTCTAAAGCATGAACTGCTGTTGCTCTATCAAAATATTCAAGTTCGAATAGAATTCTGTTTGGTTTTACAACTGCTACCCAATATTCCAAGTTACCTTTACCTGAACCCATACGAGTTTCTGCAGGTTTTGCTGTAATTGGTTTATCTGGGAAAATTTTAATCCAAACGTTACCGCCACGTTTGATTTCACGAGTCATTGCACGACGTGCTGCTTCGATTTGACGGCTTGTAATCCAGCCTGGTTCTAATGCCTTTAATGCGTATGAACCAAATTCAAAGTTAACACCACGAGTTTCATGTCCTCTCATTCTGCCTTTTTGCATTTTGCGGTATTTTGTCTTTTTAGGTTGTAACATTTTATTTTACTCCTGTGTAATTAATTATTATCCTTCAACTTCTGCTGCTGCTCTGCGTTTACCGCGTCTTGCACCAAGTTTTTCACCATCTTTTGATGTTTTTGCTTTTATGTTTTCATCAGCTTTTTCGCCTGGCATTAAGTTACCTTTGAATACCCAAACTTTTACGCCGATTTTACCCATCATAGTATCTGCTTCTGCAAAACCATAATCTACATCAGCTCTTAAAGTTTGTAAAGGAATTCTTCCTTCTTTTGCCCATTCACTACGAGCAATTTCAGCACCGCCTAAACGACCTGATACCATAACTTTAATACCTTGAGCTCCTGAACGCATTGTTCTTTGCATTGCTTGTTTCATTGCTCTTCTGAAAGCTACACGTTTTTCTAATTGTTGAGCGATTGCTTCTGATACTAATTGTGCATCAGCATTTATTCTTGCAACTTCTACTACGTTTAGAATAACTTGACGGTTGATGTATTTTGAAACTTCTTGTTTTAATTCTTCAATACCTTGACCGTTTCTACCAACTACAATACCAGGTTTTGCTGTAACTACTGTAATTGTTGTATTTTGAGCTTTTCTAGCAATTAATATTCTTGATACGCCTGCTGCGTATAATTTTTTCTTTATGAATTTTCTAATTTTTGCATCTTCTGCAACAAATTGTCCGTATTCTTTTATTTTAGCATACCATGAGCTTACCCAAGGTTTAATTACGCCTACTCTAAATCCGGTTGGATGTGTTTTTTGTCCCATATTATCTAATTCCTATTTTACTGTGTCGCTTACTTTTAATGTTAAATGTGATGTACGTTTTAATCTTGAGTACATACGACCTTGTGCTCTTGGTCTTGCTCTTTTATAAGTAACACTTTCGTCTGCAAATATTTCTGAAATTTTTAATTGTTCAGGATTTACACCGAATTGTTCTCTAGCATTTGCCACTGCAACTTTTAAGTTCTTTTCAACAACTCTTGCTGCAAAATATGGCATAAAACGTAACAAGTCTTGTGCTTCAATGACTTTTTTACCACGAACTTCGTTGATTACTCTGCGAAGTTTGCGAGCTGTCATTTTGATATTTGATTGTTTTGCTTTAGCTTCCATTGTTTTTATCCTTTTTATCTAAGTTATTTTCTACTTTTTAGCTGTCTTATCAGCAGCATGACCTCTGAATAGTCTTGTTGGTGCGAATTCACCTAACTTATGACCAATCATTTGCTCTGTTACATATACAGGAACGTGAGTTTTTCCGTTATGTACGGCAATTGTGTGTCCTAACATATCAGGACTTATCATTGAAGCTCTTGACCAAGTTTTAATAACTTTTTTTTCTGAATTTTCATTCATTTTAGCTATTTTCTTTTGTAATGCTTCTTCGATGTATGGTCCTTTTTTTAATGAACGTGCCATTAATTTATTCTCCTTATACTTTGTTATCTTTTTTTATTAGCTATTAACTATTTTGTTCTACGTCTTACGATTAATTTATTAGAAGCCTTAGTAGATTTTCTAGTCTTAAAGCCAAGTGCAGGTTTGCCCCAAGGTGTTTTTGGATGTCCACCAGGACCAGTTTTACCTTCACCACCACCATGAGGGTGATCGCAAGGGTTCATTGTAACACCACGTACTGTTGGTTTTATACCCATGTAACGTTTACGACCTGCTTTACCAATGTGAATGTTCTTGAATTCAGAATTGCCTAATGCACCAATTGTTGCCATACATTCTTTTCTTACCATTCTCATTTCGCCTGAAGGTAATTTGATTGTTACATAATTGCCTTCTTTTGCCATTAATTGTGCTGAGTTACCAGCTGAACGAACCATTTTAGCACCTCTGCCTGGTTCAAGTTCAATATTGTGAATAATTGTACCTAGAGGAATCAATTCTAATGGTAATGCGTTACCGTTTTGAATTGGAGCTTCTGGACCTGAAACAATTACATCACCTACATTTAAACCATCTGGTGTTAAGATATATCTTTTTTCACCATCTGCGTAGAATACTAATGAAATTCTTACGTTTCTGTTTGGATCGTATTCGATTGATTTAACTGTTGCAGGAACGCCAAATTTTTCACGTTTGAAGTCTATAACTCTGTAATGTTGTTTTACACCGCCACCTTTATGACGACATGTAATTCTACCTGTGTTATTACGACCTGCTTTTTTTCTTAATGGTTTTAAAAGTGATTTTTCAGGAGTTGATGTTGTGATATCTTGATAATCACTTTTTGTCATACCTCTTTGTCCCGGAGATGTCGGATTAATTTTTCTAATACCCATTTTTATTTGTCCTTTTTAACTAAATTTCAACAAGTTCCTTGATTGGATCACCTTCGATAGTTACGATTGCTTTCTTTGAAGAATCTGTTCTACCAAATTTGTAACCCATTCTTTTTGCGTGTGATGGCATATATACTGTTCTTACTTTTTTAACTTTTCTGCCTGGAAAAGCCATTTCAATTGCTTGTGCAATTTCAACTTTTGTTGCGTCCATGTTAACTTCGAAAGTATATTGACCGTCTTGCATTGCTTTGTATGATTTTTCTGTAATTAACGGTTTTTTAATTACATCATATAATTTTTCTTTGTTTGTTCTTGATGTACTCATTATTGTAACCTTTCAGTAATTTCGTTAACTGCTGATTCTGTAATAATTACGCTATCAGCTTCTAACAAGTCTTTAACATTTAAGTTTGATGGTAATAATAATTTTACGCTTGGAATATTTCTTGCTGCTAACTCTAAATTGTTATTTTCTGCAGCTTTAACATCAGCGATAATTAAAATTTTACCTGCTACTTTTAATGAGTCTAAAACAGACATCATTAATTTTGTTTTTGGTTCTGCAATTGCTAAATCTTTTACAACTACTAATTGTTCATTTCTAGCTGATAATGCAGATTTTAAAGCTAATTGTCTAGCTTTTTGAGGCATAGAGAAAAAATAATCTCTTGGTTTTGGTCCAAATGAAACACCACCACCAGCGAACAATGGTGATCTTAATGAACCAGCTCTTGCTCTACCAGTACCTTTTTGTTTCCAAGGTTTGCGACCGCCGCCTCTAACTTCTGCTCTTGTTTTAGCACAAGCTGAACCTTGTCTTGCGTTGTTCAATTGACGTCTTAATGCTAAATGCATTACGTGTAAATTTGGTTCAACGCCAAAAACGCTTTCATTTAATGAGATTGCACCAAGTTTTTCTCCTGATGTACTCAATATTTCTTTTTCTTGTGTTTTTGCTTTTGCCATTTTTATATGTCCTTATATTGTAATTATTTCTACGTCTTTCGGTTAGTTAATTAGTTCCATTTTGTTCTTGAAGGAACGATTGTTACTAATTTGCCTTCTGAACCAGGTACTGAACCTTTGATTAAGATTAAGCTGTTTTCTGAATCAACTTTTACTAATTTTAATTTAGTAATTGTAACTCTTTCGTTACCCATGTTGCCAGCCATTCTTTTACCTTTGATTACTCTTGATGGAGTTGTACCTGCACCGATTGAACCAGGTTCTCTGTGGTTTTTAGAACCATGAGCCATTGGTCCTCTTGAGAAGTTGTGTCTTTTTACTGTACCTTGAAATCCTTTACCGATTGATGTACCTGTTACATCAACTTTTTGAACATCGCTTAATACAGATAATTCGATTTGTTGACCTACTGTGTAATCTTGTGGGTTGTCAACTCTGAATTCTTGTAAGTGACGGAAGTTTTCTAATTTGTTTTTTGCAAAGTGACCAATTTGAGCTTTTGTCAAATGTTTTTCTTTTGCTGCTACTGTACCTACTTGAATTGCATTATAACCGTCTGTTTCAACAGTTTTAACTTGTGTAACCACGATTGGGTCTACTTTTATTACGGTAACTGGAACTGCCAAACCTTCTTCGTTGAAAATTTGAGTCATTCCGACTTTCTTACCTATCACACCAAGTGTCATAAATTTTTCCTTTCTTTTTTGGAGCGTAAAAGTGTTAACTTTTAGTCCGTCTGCTTGCGAGCGCTACGTTGCTTTTGTGCCTCTTACCTTTTTACCCTTTTAGAGTCGTAGATCGCATTATATTGCATAATGCTTATTTAATTTTTACAGGGAACGAAATTATAGCTTAACTTCGATATCTACACCTGCTGGTAAATCTAATCTACTCAACTCTTCAGTTGTTTGTTGAGTTGCTTCGTAAATATCAATGATGCGTTTGTGTGTTCTCATTTCGAAGTGTTCACGTGATTTTTTATCTACGTGTGGTGAACGCAATACACAATAAATACGTCTCTTTGTAGGTAAAGGAATTGGTCCTGCAACTTTTGCGTCTGTTCTTTTTGCTGTTTCTACGATTTTGTCAGCTGATACGTCAATTAATTTGTGATCGTATGCTTTTAAACAAACTCTGATTCTTTGTCCTGTTGCCATTTTTTCTTTTCCTTTATACTTCTATAACCCTTACGGTTATACTATTTTTACCTCTCGTAACCACATGGCGATGAACCACTCGGCTACGTGTGTAAGAAAATCTTATATCAAACAATTTTTACTGTCAACACTGATTTTTTACGTTTGTATATTTTTCTTAATAATTTTTAAAATCCATTTCTAACTTTTATTTTATACGCAGGAAATTCATCTCTATCCTCTATATAATGAGAGAATTTGATATCCGCTGGTTGCTTTACGAAAAACAATGTCTTTATTGTACCATCTTTGTCTGCCGTATCTAAAGAATAACGATAAAAATATTTATCGGTGTCGTTTAAAATGACAAACCATTGAGTCTTTAGTGGAATTTTTCTAACAATAATTTCGTTATTCTCATCAAAAGCAGAAATTAAGATTACTTTTGGATTACCTAAAATGTGCTTGATTTCCTTTGTTTCTAAAGGAATTTCAACAAACGCTTTGTTTCTTTTGTGATAAACTATTTCAAAAAATTTAGCGTCAAAAATATGATATGTGATTAATCTTCCTTTATACAAAAATTCATAATTTGAACCAGCCGGAGTGTAGACCTGACCTTGCGGAGAAACATATTCAGAATAACTCCCTGAACCATCGGATACATATCTTGTAACCTCTAAAATACTTTTTTTCCAATGATGTGGGCGTTGATAATACCATTTATTTGTAAAATGAGAATAATATATTAACTGACCGTCTGAAACCCCGCCATAAATCTCATCAACGGGTCTTGCAAAGGAAGATGAAGTAAATAAAAATACAGCGATTATAACAATTTTAAACAATTTATTAAACATGCTTTGACATAACCTTTATAAAATTTGCTATTGAGCGGTCATAGGTCGCTTCACCTGCAGCGGTAAAAAAGCACCCTGGAATTTCGCCATTTTCTCTGTGTGAACGAACACAATCACAACATACTCCGCGATTTCTGCAAGTAGTATATGTACAAGAACAGTCTAATTTATTTTCATCTTTTTTACATTCCATAATAAAAACTCCTTTCACTTGTATAGACATTATAACAAAAGGAATTTTATTTTTACAAGTATTTTAATTTATTTACATGACGTGTTTGTTGTCCAGTCCAATACTTTACCGTTCGGACACTTGCCGTTATCATCAATTTTCAAATAATCCATATTATCATTTTCTATAATCCATAAAGAACTAAATAAAGCTATCCCTGATTGGTTAGAAGCAAGACCATCATCAACACCATCATCAACAGCTATATTAGAGTTTTCAAGATTTGGGTATAAAACATATTGATTATCAACTTCATATATGGTAAACATAAATATATCCTTACCGTACTCGCTCGGACCTTTTATTCCGTCGATATCAACAACAATAGACGCACAGTAATCATAACCATGAAAATATGACAAAGTACATAAAGAATTATCAAGCCTTTCACTTGGCAATCCTGCAGTTCCTATCGAAATTGAAGTACCGTCAGCAAGTATGTAGTTATAAGAACCTTTCCCAGTACTAGTTGACCAAAGTCCTTCTGATACGTCAGCAAGCTCACCCAAAAACGTAACCTTATTTGCAAAACAATTTTCAGGTGTAGTTCCGCAAGATTTTGAAATTTTCATAAATTCAGTCATTCTTTCTGCTAAACGTTTGTGCATTGCATCATCAGTAGTATCTTGTGTAAACCAAGTACCATAAGAACCGTAAACCGCTTGTGCTCTATCAAACGCATCTGTTAGGTTTTGATAAATCTTTTTAACCTTTGCAACTTTTTCTCTATCGCCTGTTGATTGGTTTAAGTTCGGAATAGTCAATGCTGCAACTACGCCAATAATGCCCATTACAACTAGGGTTTCAGCTAGAGTAAAAGCAAATTTTGTGAGTTGTCTTTTGTGAATTGTGAATAGAAAATTAGTAAGTGTCTTACCGCATGAGTGTAACGAATTGCGGCATCTTTTTATCTTCTCTAGGATCCCGCAATGCACTTCGTTTATGCGGGATGACAAGATTTGTTTATTACTTGTCGATTCACTATTCACAAGCGACAATTCACGACACTTCTTTTTTAAACTTTCAAAAAATCTTTTTATAAAATATCCTAAAGAGGCATTACTAC
>CAKUXD010000005.1 GCA_934699705.1 uncultured Candidatus Melainabacteria bacterium | reverse complement strand
CCATTACATGATGCAACAGTTGTAGGTGATACTGTTGGTGATCCATTCAAAGATACTTCTTCAGTAGCAATGAACCCAATCATCAAATTCACTACATTGTTTGGTTTATTAGCAATGGAAATTGCAATTAATCCATCATTCCAAAAATACGCTCCTGTGGTTGGTGTTGTATTCTTAATCGTAGCTTTAGTGTTCGTATGGAGAACATTCTACGCTATGAGAATTCCTGAAAGAAAAGACTAATTTAATTAGTTTATAAATTCACGAAGTTCGGGCATGCTTTTTAAAGCATGCCCGAACTTTTTTGTTTTAAAAAATAAAATTAAGCATGATAATTACACATAATTATCATGCTTAATTGCATGCTTTTTTGATTTTACTTAAATTTTTCCAACTAAAGTATGAGAAAGTTCAAACTAAAGCAATATAAAGAATAGGTTTAGTATCCCGATATTAGGTATGTAAGGAAACACATAGTATGACAAATACATAGGTACTAATTGAAAGGAGATCAAAACTATGGCAATTACAGTAAACACAAACATTCCATCATTAACAGCACAAAAATCATTAAACAATGCTACAACAAGAATGAATACGGCGATGGAACGTATGTCAACAGGTTTAAGAATTAATTCATCTAAAGATGATGCAGCAGGTATGGCAGTAGCATCAAAATTAGATTATAAGGTTTCATCTTTAAATGTTGCTCAAGACAACGGTCAAATGGGTGCTTCAATGTTAGACACAGCAGAAGGCGTTTTATCAGTAGTGAAAGATAACTTAGTTCGTATCAGAGATTTAACAGAACAAGCAGCAAACGGTACTTACGGTCAAGATGCTATGAAAGCAATCAAAACAGAGGTTAATGCTCGTTTAGATGAAATTTCAAGATTAGCAAATTCTTCAGAATTTAATGGAAAGATATTATTTAATGGAGATCCTGGTAAAGGTGGCATTGGAGAAGATATTAAATTACAAGTTGGTATCACATCTGATGAAAATACAAGTACAATTAAACTTGAAAAAGAAATCTTTGCAAAAGCAACAGCATCTTCATTAATTGGTGATTTTAAAGGTAAAAAAGTTACAAAAGAAGTTTGTGATGAAGCTTATACAAATGATGGAAACGCAAGAGAATTCTTGACAAATATTGATAGTGCAATTGAAAATGTTACATCAAGAATGACAGAAATAGGTGGTAAACAACAAAGAATTATCTCTGCAATGACTGCAGCAGGTGTAATGGAAACAAACTTAACATCTGCAAGTTCATTAATCAAAGACGCAGATATTGCTGAAGAATCATCAAATTATGTAAAACAACAAATTCTTCAACAAACATCAGCAAGTTTGTTAGCAACAGCAAACCAAGCACCATCAATCGCAATGAACCTAGTATAGAATAGGGATTGATTATATAAGGTAAGGGGTTCTGAGTAAAATCAGAACTCCATGCCTGCAAACAAAAAATAAATTGTACATTGACAAAACGCCATAATCTTTAATCAAATGTCGAAATTTCCTACTAAAGTATGAGAAATCTCTAACTTAATTACAATATTTTTTCCTCTAAAAAGAGGATATTATAAAGACGTGAAAGGAAAACGACAAAAAGCTTCCAATGGATTTGGAAGTTGTGTATTTGAAAGGAGATCAAATTATGGCAATTACAGTAAACACAAACATTCCATCACTAACAGCTCAAAAAGCATTGAATAATGCTACAAGCAAAATGAACACAGCAATGGAACGCATGTCAACAGGTTTAAAAATCAACTCATCAAAAGATGATGCAGCTGGCTTGGCAGTGTCTTCAAACTTGGATTACAAAGTAAGTTCATTAAAAGTAGCTCAAAACAATGCTCAAATGGGTTCTTCAATGTTAGATACAACTGAAGGTGTTATGTCAACTATTTCAGACAACTTAGTTCGTATCAGAGATTTGACAGAACAAGCTGCAAACGGTACTTACGGTGAGGATGCTATGAAGGCAATCAACACAGAAATTAAGGCAAGATTTGATGAAATTGATCGTGTAGCAAATTCTACTGACTTCAATGGTAAAAAAGTTCTTGCAGGTAAAGATGCAGATGGCGGTATTAAGAATGATATCGTACTTCAAGTTGGTATTTCTAGTAATGATAAAGAACAAATTACTATAGCAAAAGAATTGTTCGCAAAAGCAACATCAACAGCTTTATTAGGTAAAAAATTCGCAAACTTTACAGATGATAAATCTGCTCGTGAGTTTTTAGCGTCTGTTGATACTGCAATTTCAGCAATTACTGACCGTAAGACTCAAATCGGTGGTGTTCAAGCTGCTATTACATCAGCAATGGATTCAGCTCAAGTTATGCAAACAAACTTAACTGCAGCAAGTTCATTGATTAAAGACGCAGATATTGCTGAAGAATCATCAAATTATGTAAAACAACAAATTCTTCAACAAACATCAGCAAGCTTGTTAGCAACAGCAAACCAAGCACCATCAATCGCTTTAAACTTAGTATAGTGGTGATTAGATTTAATAGTTCTCAGTCTGCCTTTTGGCAGACTGGAGAACTGTTTACTGTGGTATATGTATTAATTGAAAAAATAAAAAGATTTAAAAGGACTTGTTCTTGGAAGGCACAGGTAAGGAAAAAAGACTTTTCAATTAGTACATACTATGGCATTATTACCTGAGAAGAAATTCTCAGGTTTTTTTTGCGCGAACGAGCAAGAAGCGCGAACGAGCATGAGTACGAGTGAACAAAAATCATGTCATACCGAACTTGTTTCGGTATCTCCAACAAGTTTTGATATTAAACAAGATGCTGAACATAGAACTTTAAACTACAAATTTGTACATTTAACGCTTCAGCATGACGTAACCATTCAGCCGTTGAGCCATTAAGCTAAACCAGTCAACTCACTACTCACAATTCACATTTTACTTATTCAACGCATCTTTTAGTGCTTTTTCAAGCACTTCAATTTTTGATTCTAAAACTTTTACTTTTGAGTCGCTTTCATCTGATGAAATTGAATTTTTTTCTAATTCTCTTTTGTAGGCTTTTAATTTTCTTGAAATATCAAGCATGTATGATAGTAAAAATAAAACCCCTGTAATAAAACCGCAACAAGTTAAAACGGCGATGTGAGGTTGTTTGAACTGGTAGCAAAAGTAAGCCAATGCTACTAAAAATAATATAGACGTTAATCTTAAAAATATAATCATTTTTGACTCCTTAAATATTTTAATACTTTTTGAATTTTTTCATCTGGTTCGATTTGTAACTTGATTATCTCATCACCAAATGGTTTTGTAAACTCCAATTTATAGGCTTGAAGAACTTGTTCTTGAGTTTTGCATTTTTCAGGTCTTGCTCCATAAAGAGAATCATTGTAAACTGGCGTTCTAAAGTGGCTCATGTGAACTCTGATTTGATGTGTGCGTCCTGTTTTTAACGTTAATTCAACAAAAGTGGCGTTTTTAAATCTTTCCAAAACTTTATATTCAGTTATACTTGGTTTTCCACCTTCAACTACTGCCATTTTGTGCGGTTGAGTCGGGTGTCTGCCAATTGGTAGATTAATTACCCCTTCTTCATCTTTAACAGAGCCTTTAACTACTGCTAAATAGCTTCTTACAGCAGTTTTTGTTTTAATTTGTTGTGTTAAAAATTCGTGTGCCTCGTTGTTTTTTGCGACCATTAAAAGTCCAGAGGTGTTGCGGTCAAGGCGGTGAAGAATTCCGCGTCTAAATTCACCATTTATATCTGATAAATTATTTCCATATTTGTGCAAAAGTGCGTTCACTAAAGTGTTTTCACGTTCGATTGTAGTTGGGTGAGTCAACATTCCAGAAGGTTTGTTTACGACCAGCATGTTTTCGTCTTCGTAAACAATATCAAGCGGAAGGTTTTGTGGTTCAATTTTAACTTCTTCAATCTCTTGTGGCTCAAATTCAATAATATCACCGTCATGTAGTTTGTGAGAAGGTTTTTTAACTTCTCCATTTATAAGCACATTACCGTTTTTTATTGCAGATTGTAGCTTAGAGCGCGAAATATCTTGTATTAAAGTTGCAAGATAGTTGTCTAGTCTAATATTTTCATCATTTTCGTCGATTATAAATTTCATAATTGTTTTAATTGAGTTCTTTTTATAAGTAATATAATTATGGCTATAACGCTTATGTTTATTGATAAGTCAGAAATGTTAAAGATTGGAAAATTTATAAAATTCAGATTAAAAAAATCTCTAACGTAGCCAAGTTGAACTCTTTCAAAGAGGTTACAAAAAATTCCTGACATCATTAATGATAACCAAAAAATTCCGTAATATGACATTGTTCCAGCGTGTCGGATTATGTATGAGAATAGGAAAACCAACGCGATTACAGCAAAAGCAATTAATAAAAATGGATAATTGTGTAAAATGCTAAATGCTGCGCCAGTGTTTTGAGTATAACTTAAAGATATAAATTCATTATTAAAAACAAGTCCAGATTGAATTTGATGAATTATTAAATCTGAAAAGTAAGAATTTACAATGACAAACAGAGTAAATGTTACAAATAAGAAAAGAATTTTAATCCAAAGTTTTTGCGGTTGTTTCTTTTTGCTCATTTTTCTTTACCTTTGAGAAATCTTTTTGCGGAATAACATTAGTTCTAGTGATTATGTAGCCTAACCCTGTTATAACAAGTTTAATTTCTTTTTTATTGTTTTTTTCTATAACATTTGCTCTTGTAATACCTAAAGATGCAACTGTGTATTCATTAAAATTGTTTTTGTTTGCCCTGAAAACACGTTCTAAAATACCGCTTTCTGGCAGTTTTCTGAAAACTTCTTCCGAATTAACTTGCGGATATGTAATTTGTTCTTGTCCGATTGACGCAATTACAAACATATTTTTGTCTGGAACTTTTATTTTTAAACTTGCAGTATATTCTTTGTTGTTGTTTACAAGTTGTGGCACAATAAGTTCTACGTCTAAATTGTTAGCCTCTCCGTAAGTTAGAGAAGTTTTTTCATCAACGATATTGTCTGAAGTTATAAGCCAGTTGTCGCCAACTTTTTCAAGATAATAAATGCATTCTGAAAAACTTTTTAATTTACCTTTTATAGAAGTTTCTTCTACATTTTCTGTTGTTGATGCGTAAGCATATTCATCAACGTAGGCAATGGCAGTATTACCAATGATTTTTATGTCCTTGATATCCATTGTATATTTGATATCAGGGTATAAATTCCAAGTTTTTTGAACAAGTTCAAAATAGATTTTTTTATCAAAACCGTCTGCGTTAATGTAATTATCTGCATATAAGGCTTCTAAATTCTCTTTTTTATAAGTATTTGTGTAAAAAATAAGTTTACGCAACGTATATTTAACTTCTTTTTCTAATGCTTGAGATTGTTTAGCGCTAGTTTTTGCAGAACTTTTGTCTGCGTAGGCAATATAATTATCACTTGCAAAAGAAGCAGGTATGAAAAATATTGCGATTAAAAATAATAAAATAATTCTTTTCATAAACTAATTATAACCTAAACATTTACATTTGACATTAATTCAATTAAAGTGCTAATTGTTGTGTCCATACTAACGATATCAGTCGTTCTTTGTTGTAAAAATGCATTAATTTGAGGCATCATTTCAATAGCCACATCAAGGCTAGGATTTGAACCTTGTTGATACATACCAACGTCAATTAAGTCTTTGTTTTCTCTGTAAAGCGCAAGTAATTTACGCATCTTACCTGCTGCTTCTTTGTGTTCTGGTGTTGCAATTGCGCTCATCAAACGCGAAATACTACCCAGAACATCAATTGCAGGATAGTGATTGGCTTCGGCAACTTTTCTGGATAAGAAAATGTGTCCGTCTGTAATCCCACGCACAGTATCTACAATTGGGTCATTAATATCATCACCTTCCATCAAAACTGTGTAAAAGGCAGTAATAGAACCTTTTGGGCTATTACCAGCTCTTTCAAGAACTTTTTGTAACCAAGAGAAAATTGAAGGTGGATAACCTTTCATTGTAGGCGGTTCACCAAGTGATAGACCTACTTCACGACCAGCCATGGCACAACGTGTAACAGTATCGGTCATTAAGAAAACTTTTTTGCCTTGATCTCTAAAATATTCACAAACAGCAGTTGCCGCGAGCAAGCATTTTTGACGGATTAAAGGAGGTTGGTCGCCTGTTGCACAAACAAGAACAGATTTTTTCATACCTTCTTCGCCTAATGCGTCTTCAATAAACTCTTTAACCTCACGACCACGTTCTCCGATTAGAGCAACAACGTTTACGTCTGCGTCTGAATTTCTTGCAATCATACCTAAAAGAGTTGATTTACCTACCCCAGAACCAGCGAATAAACCCATACGCTGTCCGCAACCGAAGGTTAAACAAGAGTCGATGGCTCTAACACCTGTGGAGAACATTTCTGTAATAATTGGGCGTTCAAACGGCCCAGGAGGAGGCCCTTCAATGTTACGCCATTGGGCATGCTCTAAAGGCAGAGGGTGTCCGTCCATTGGATTGCCCATTGGGTCAATTAATCTTCCAAGTAAAAAATCACCAACTGGAATTGTAATTGGTTGACCTGTTGAAGATACTAAGCACCCTTGTCCAATGCCGTTTCCGTCAAGTAAAAGTAGTAATTGTGCAACTTCACCTTTAAATGCGGCAACTTCTGCCGGTTTTTTTTCGCCTGTATTTGTTTCAATGTAACATAAATCCCCGATTTTTAGCCCAGGAAGTTTAACTTCAACGGTTAAACCAAGGAGTTTTGATACTGTACCTTTGTATTGGTAAAGTGTTGTCCTGTCTAAAACATCGCGAGTTCGTTGTTTTAATTCTTCAATTCTTGAATCATCAATTTCTTCAAACATAAGTTAATTGTATCACATTTTTAAGAAAATACCTAAATATCTTAATATTTTGGTAAAAAAATATATTTACGCTATAATTAAAAACGTAAAGAAAAGAAAAGTAGAAAACGGGCAGGAAGACGTCGCCCAGAAAAGAAGGAAAAATGGTAGATTCAAAGAAAACGCAGTTAGAAATTGGCGGAAAAGTTGTTGAAATCGAAACAGGTAAATACGCTAACTCTGCAACATCATCAGTTACAGTTAGATGTGGAGATACAATGGTATTCGTTCACTGCTGTGTTAGCAAAGAACCTCGTGTAGGTATTGACTTCTTCCCATTGTTAATTGATTATGAGGAAAGAATGTCATCAATTGGTCGTATCCCAGGTGGTTACAACCGTTCAGAAGGAAAAGCTAGCGACAAAGCTATCTTGATTTCAAGATTAATCGACAGACCTATCAGACCTCTATTTCCCAAAGGTTATAGAAATGATATTCAAATCGTAGGTCAATTATTCAGCTATGACCAAGTAAATCAACCTGACACATTAACAATGTTAGGTGCATCTTACGCATTAATGTTATCAGGCGCTCCATTTGAAGGCCCTATTGGTGCTGTAAGAGTAGGTAGAGATGAAAACGGCAACTTTATTGCTAACCCAACTCACCAAGAAGCTGATAAATCAGACTTAGATATTGTAGTTGCTGGTACTCACGATTCTGTTATCATGGTTGAAGCTGGTTGTAAATTCGTTACAGAAGAAGATATCATGAACGCTGTTGAATTTGCTCAAGGTGAAATCAGAAAACAATGTGATAACCAAATTGCATTCGCTCAGGAATGTGGAGTTCAAAAACAAGAATTCGTAAATCCTTACGATACAACAGAATTGAAAAATATTATTCAAGAAGTTGCAGGCGATATGATTCACGATGCATACCACAATTTTGACAGAGAATATAGACAAAATAAACTTGAAGAAGCTAAGAAATTAGTTAAAGAAAAAGTTGAAGCACTTCCAGAAGATGATGCAATCTTAAATATGATGGAAGAAACAGGCATTGACTTTGTTGCAGAAGAATTTAAAGCTGCTGAAAAGAAAGTTATGCGTAAAATGATTCTTGAAGAACATGTTAGAGCTGACGGTAGAAAACCAAACGAAGTTCGTCCAATCTGGTGCGAAGTTGGTGTAATTCCTAGAGCTCATGGTTCTGCAGTATTTACAAGAGGTCAAACTCAAATTCTTTCTGTTGCAACACTTGCTGGCCCTGCAATGAAACAAGAATTAGACGGCGTTGATCCTCAAACTGAAAAAACTTATATGCACAAATATATCTTCCCTGGATTTTCAGTTGGTGAAGTAAAACCATTAAGAGGTCCTGGAAGACGTGAAGTTGGTCATGGTGCTTTAGCTGAAAGAGCAAATATTCCAGCGTTACCAAGTCAAGATGAATTCGGTTATACAATACGTGTAACATCAGATGTATTAGAATCAAACGGTTCAACATCAATGGGTTCAACTTGTGCATCTTCAATGGCATTAATGAACGCAGGTGTTCCTGTAAAATGCATGATTGGCGGTGTTGCAATGGGTATGATTAAAGAAGATGGCTACGAACCAGTAGTTTTAACCGATATTCAAGGTATTGAAGACTTCTTAGGTGATATGGACTTCAAGGTTACTGGTAATGATGACGGTATCACTGCACTTCAAATGGATATGAAAGCAAAAGGTATTCCAAATGAAACTCTAAGAAAAGCATTATACCAAGCGAAAGAAGGTAGATTACATATCTTAGGTAAAATGAGAGAAGTAATCACAGAACCAGCTAAAGAATTATCACCTTATGCTCCAAGCATTACAACAATGACTATTCCGACAGAAGATATCGGAACTGTTATCGGACCTGGTGGTAAACAAATTCGCTCTATCATTGACGCTTCAGGTGCAGAAATTGATATTCAAGATTCTGGTCTTGTTACAATCACTTCTAACGACCAAGAAGGCGCTAAAATTGCTATTAATATGATTAAACAACTTACTTTTAAACCAGAAGTAGGCATGGTTATGAAGGGTAAAGTTGTAAGAATTATTCCAATTGGCGCATTCGTTGAATTGGGCGGTGGAAAAGATGGTATGGTTCATATCTCTCAAATTTGCAAAGAAAGAATTGAAACTATCGAACCTCACGTAAATGTTGGCGATGAAGTTGTTGTTAAGATTATCAAAATTGATGACAAAGGCAGAGTAAACTTAACAATTAAAGGCGTTACAGACGAAGAAAAAGCGACAGTAATGTAATTTGATTGTTTGAAATAAATTAAAAGTCGGTTGGGATTTTATCCCAACCGACTATATTTTTGCGCATTTTTGCTTTGCAAAAATGCGCAAAAAAAAACCACTTAAACAAGTGGTCTTGGAATTTTTTTTGTAATTCCTCGTGTAGAAGGTTAGTGTGTGGTAGGTTAGTGTGTAGTGTGTGTGTTAAAAAAAACTCGTTTTGAATTAACTCTCGTTTAATTCTCTCGTACTTATATAAAGTATTTTTAGAAGCTCGGATTTCAGACATGTGGATTTTTGTTACAAAAGTTAATAAAACTCTCTGAAATATAGCTATATACTGATTTTGTTAAATATTTAATCTGTGATATAATAAAGAAAATAATAAAAATAGGGGTTAGATTTATGGCTATAAGAAAAATTTTACGTTTTGGAGATGAATTTTTAAGAGGAAAAGCAAAAGATGTTCATAAAGTTTCGAGAAAAATTCAAGATTTAGTAACAGATTTATTGGATACTATGTATGCAAATAACGGTGTAGGTTTAGCTGCTCCACAAATAGGCGAAGATTACAGAGTATTTGTTGTAGATGTTTCGACTGGTGATGAGCCATTAAATCCGATAGTGTTTATTAATCCAAAAATTATAAAAAAATCAGGTGCGACAATAAGTAGAGAAGGTTGTTTAAGTTTTCCTGAAGCCTTTACTGATGTTCGCAGATATAGTGATATTATGGTAAAAGCTATGGATAGAAAAGGTCGTTCTTTTGTTTTAGAAGTGAAAGACGGAACTCTTTTAGCTCGTTGTATTCAACATGAAAATGACCATTTAGACGGAATTTTATTTGTTGACCACGCAATAAACCGATTTGAAGCAGAAGAAGAATTAGAAAAGCACAATTTGCCTGCATTACAAGTTGAAAATTTATTAGAAGAACCTGAGTTGCAAAAAGAAATTGAAAAACTTCTTGAAACAGTAGAGGTAGAACAGGAAGAAGATGAAGAATAAAATTAAAGTTGTATTTTTTGGTACACCAAAAATTGCTCAAAAATCTTTAGAATATTTAATCAATTCGGACAACATTGAAGTTATGGCAGTAGTTACTCAACCAGATAAACCTGCGGGTCGTGGTCATAAATTGACTATGTCGCCTATTAAGCAATGTGCGTTAGAACACAATCTACCTGTATTTCAGCCAAAATCAATAAGAAAAGAATTTGATATTCAAGAGGAATTAAAAAAACTTGAACCTGATTTCTTTGTTACGTTTGCTTTTGGACAAATTTTATCTCAAGATGTATTAGATATTCCAAAACAACAAACTATAAATCTTCATGCATCGTTATTGCCTCGTTACAGAGGTGCAAATCCCTTGCAACGAGCTATTATCAATGGTGATAAACAAACGGGTATTTGTACAATGATTACAGAATTGGGGTTAGATTGCGGAGATGTTTGTTTGCGTGAACCGATTGAAATTACCGATACGTTAAATTGTGTTCAGCTGTTTGATATTGTTAGTGAGAAATCACCTGAAATGTTAGAAAAAACACTTATAGGTTTAACAGATAAAACTATTATTCCTGAAAAACAGTGTGAAGACGGTGTTTGCATGGCAAATAAACTTACAAAAGAAGAATGTAAAATTGATTGGACAAAATCTGCTCAAGAAATTCATAATCTTGTAAGAGGGATTTATCAATGTCCGAGTGCATATTTTGTATTTAACGATAAAATAATAAAGGTGCTTGAAACTTGTGTTAAAACAGGAAATGGTCAAGCCGGCGAATTTATTAATGCGACAAAAGAAGGTATAGAAGTTGCTTGTGGCAACGGAAGTCTTTTGTTAATGAGAGTTAAACCAGAAGGTAAGGGTGAAATGCCAGCAAGAGATTGGTATAATGGGGTTAAAAAGTAATGATTTCAAAAGGTATTAGAGGTGCGATTACGGTTGAGGCAAATACGGAAGATGCTATTAAAGACGCAACTTTAGAGCTTTTAACAGCACTTGTTGAAAAAAATAATATCGAAGAAGCTGATATTTCGCATGTGTTTTTTACTTTAACAAAAGATTTGAACGCCAGTTTCCCTGCAAAATTTGCAAGACTTGATTTTGGTTGGAAAAAAACTGCTATGATGTGTCATCATGAGCTTGATGTTCCAAATTCTTTGCCAATGTGTTTGCGTGTAATGATTGTAGTTAATTGTGGCGAAAATTTTGAACCTGAATTTGTATATTTAAAAGGTGCTGAAAAACTTCGAGGCTAGAATTATGATTTATTTTGATAATTTAACCTTAAAGGCTTTTATTACAGAAAATTCTGATTTTTTTAAAGGTGCTAGAATACAGAAAATTCAACAACCTACCAGACGTGATTTTATTTTAATTTTAAGAAATAACGGGATTTCGAAAAAATTTTATGTGAATATTAACCCAAATCTGCATCACGTTTGTTTTATGAATAAAGAAAATGAAGCTAAAAGGTTTTTAGAAATTCCCAAACAACCGCCAATGTTTTGTATGTTGCTTCGGAAATATATTGAAAACGGTAAAATTGTACGCGTTGAACAACCTCATTATGAGCGGATTTTAGAAATATATATTGAAGGCTATAATGAATTATCAGAAAGAATAAATCTGTGTCTTGCGATAGAGTTAATGGGCAAACACTCGAATATAGCGCTTTATAGTGAGAAAACTGGCATGATTTATGGTTGTGCTCATAATGTTGGTGCTGAAAAGAGTCGTGATAGAGAAATGCGCGGAAATGTTCCTTATGTTTACCCGCCAAAGCAGAACAAACGTGATTTTTTGAATTATTTTGGACAAATTAATTACGATTTATTAGCAGATGATTTTTATGGCTTTTCAAAACCTTTTGCAAAGATGTGTAAAGGGCTTAATGCAGAAAAAATTAAAGATTTTCTTGAGTTAAAAGGACTTTCACCAGTTATTAGCGATGATTATGCGGAATATTCTTTGTTTTCTGAACTTTTAGATGGTGAAAAGCAGATTTCTGTCAATGATATGATTGATAATTATTTTGCATTTCATCAAAATAAAGAAATTTTGACTAATTTAAAATCAAAATTACAAATAAATATTCAACATCGTTTAAAAAAAGCAAAAAATTCACTTGATAAAATTAACCGTCAATTACAAAAAGAGAAAAATGCTGATAAATACCGCAAATTTGGCGATTTAATTATGGCAAATTTGTATAATTTAAAAGAATACTCGGCTTATTGCACGTTAGTTGACTGGGAAACCAATCAAGAACTTAAAATTGAATTAGACAAAACAAAAACGCTAAAAGAAAATGCAAACAAGTATTTTAAACTTTATAACAAATCAAAACGCTCATCAGAAAAACTTACAGAATTAAAACAAGAATTGGAAGATGAAATAGGATATTGTAATCAAACTCTTTACACTATTGATATTGCAGATGAAATGGAAATTTTAGAAGAAATTAAATCAGAAGTTTTACAAGAAAAAACAGATAAAAAAACTTCTGTTATAAATATTGAAACACACGAAATTCAAGGGTTTACGGTTTATGTTGGAAAAAACAATAAACAAAATGATTATATAATTTCAAGACTTGCAAAAGAGAATGATATGTGGTTTCATTCCCATAATTGCGCAGGTTCTCATGTTTTGTTGAAACTTCCGAATGGTGAAATTCCAAATGATGAGCTTATTTTTGAATGTGCTAAATTGGCAAAAAATAACTCACAAGGTGCAAAATCCAGTAAAATTGGAATAATTTATACTCTTAGAAAATATTTACGTAAACCGCCTGCTTCTAATTTAGGCTATGTAACTTATAAAAATGAACAAGAGATTATAATTGACTAAGTGGTATAAGGTTGTGATGACAATCTGTTCCGCCTGTTTTAATCAAATTATACTTGTCCGCAATTTTTTCCATAATATGACGTGAATGAAATTTTATTATTCCTCTGTGCCTGTCATAAGGGTAGTAAACTTCTAATCCGTCAAGCCCAAAATCTTTAAGGGTTTTTACAAAGTTATCCATGCTAAAACACCAACAACAAGCAGGGTGAGCCAAAACAGCTATTCCACCTGCGCTATGTATTGCGCGAATAAGTTTTTTAATGTTTCTTTTGGCAAAAATTCTAACCCAGTCGGCTTCGGTTTCTTTTTTGTTTTTGGCTAAAAAAGGTTTTAATTCGTCATTATTTACATCAATTCCATAAGCTAGAAGGTGAAAGAAAATTCCGCTGTACCAACAATCAAACTCAATTCCAGATATTACAAAATTTTCATTTAATAAATTTGTTTGAAGATATGCGTCAATTGTATTGTGATCAGTTATTGAAATATGCTCAAGACCATTATCACGAGCTTGTTTTATGATTTCCTCTACGCTTAATTCTCCGTCTGAAAAATTACTGTGTATGTGTAAATTTACGTTATTTTGGAAATCTTCTTTCTTGAAGTTTTTAATTAATTCTTTGCAATTCATTTTCATATTTCTTTATTTATACTAAAATGATTATACAATAAATTTACGAGGAAAACTATGTCTAACGAAAATAAGAGCGTATTTAACATTTTTACTGACGCAGTAGGAATTTACATTCAGCATTTACCAACTTTTGTGAAATATATGACTTTTCCAATATTCGGACAAATTTTTGGGATAATTTTATCATTAGTTATACCTTTAGCTTTTGCATATAATGGTTCAAATGTTGTTTCTGATTCAACATCAATTCTACCGATAACTTTAATATTAACAATTCCTGGGTTGATAATTTTCACCAAAGCCTTTTTTAAATATTTAATTGCTTATGTTTCAATATCTTCAATGACCGAAAACACAACAAAATCAGGCAGGATATATGACATCAGCGCGCATGAAAAAGTTGCCACAAAAAGAATGCAAGATTTCATAGGAGTTTGGTTGTTGTTTGGTTTGTTTACGCTTATTGCAATTTTACCGCCAATGTGGTTTTTTGGTGCGTTAATCTTTGTATTTTTTGTTTTGATATTTCAAGTGTTTGCATTTGAAAAAAAACTTACACCGATGGAGTGTTTTAAACGCAGTTGGCAATTGGTTCAAATGGATTTTTTAAGAACTTTGGGGTTATTGGCGTTAGTTGGAGTTGTAACTTATTGGTTATTGCCTAAAATTGCGGATATAATTCTTTCTGCACTTCAAATAATGAAATTATTCGCAATGTTGCTTGATCCAATGCTTGTAGATGTTATCAATTCTTGGAATACCACCTTGGAAGCACTAAATATGCCATTTGTGATTACATCATTAATGATTACAGAAATGATTGTTGGTTCAATTTGTTCAACAATTGTAATTTGTTACACTCTACCTTTGCGTTCTATTGTCTGGACTTTGTGGTATAAACATCTATGCATTATGGAAATTAAATCAAAACCAAAGAAAAAGAAAGCAAAAACTGATGTTTAGGTGCAAAAATTGTAAAAATATTGATAAATTTGAACTAATGTTTGCTGAAGATTATCAAGGAAACAGAAATTTTCAACAAAAATACAATAAACGACATCAAATTGAAATAACAATAGATGGGTATTCTTTTGTTCCTGATTTAGAATTTATGAACGAACATGCGGTTTGTAAGTATTGTGGACAAATTTATACTTGGGAATATGAATAGGAAGGTTAATATGAGAAAAGACGGACGTAAAAATAATGAATTAAGACCTGTTAAATTTACAAAAGATTTTACAAAAAATGCACTAGGCTCTGTTTTGGTTGAATTTGGTGATACAAAAGTGATAACGACTGCTTCAGTTGAAATGAAACAGCCAAAATGGATGGATAAAGACTCGACAAAAGGCTGGGTAACTGCTGAATACTCTTTACTTCCGTCATCTACTTCAACAAGATGCGAAAGAGAAAGAACAAAAATTTCAGGCAGAACTCAAGAAATTCAAAGGCTTATTGGAAGAAGTTTAAGAGCTTGTGTTGATATGGAAAAAATGCCAAAAATGACGATTACAGTTGATGCTGATGTTATTCAGGCAGACGGCGGAACAAGAACTGCAAGTATTTGTGGTGGGTTTTTGGCTTTAAAAATTGCAATTGAAAAATTATTAGAACGAGGTGATTTAAAAGAAAATCCAATAAAAGAAGAAGTTGGAGCAATTTCTGTTGGTATAATTGATGGAGAAGTTCGTTTGGATTTATGTTATGAAGAAGATTCTCACGCACAAGTTGATTCAAATGTAGTTATGACAAAAAGTGGTAAAATAATAGAGTTTCAAACGACCGCAGAGGGTGATCCTTATAATCAAGAACAGCTATTGGAAATTTTTAATATGGCTAAATCTGGTATTGAAACGATTTTTGAAAAATATTAAAAATTTAATAAAAAAGGCGGTTTGCTGAAAGCAAACCGCCTTTTTTTATTTTTTTATTAATTATAATCATTAATCACACATAAATCTTTTCGGTGTTTTTTTCCGTCGAATTCAATTAATTCAATTTCGTCATATAAGTTTTCAACGGCGTGAGATATTGTTTTTGCGTTTTTTGTAATTAATAAAGTTCTATCTCCGACCGTTTCATATTCTAAATATTTATTTTTAATTGTGTTAAAGTGTGCAATTTTAGTGGAGTCGTCAAGTTTATCAAGTCCTGAGATTACAGAACCACTTTTTCTTCCTGCCGATAATACCGCAGAAACAGCTACTTCATCTGACATTGCAATAGTTTCGTAATCATCAGCAAAAGAACCAACTGTGCAGGCTTGCATTAAATAGTATAAATTTTCGTTCATCAAGGATAAAACGCCTTGGCAATCGTGTTCTTGCAGTGAAGAATTAAATTCAAGCGCAACCACTTCATTGTTTGGTGTTAAAACGGCATCTATGCCTAAAATTCCGACATAAGGATTGCCCTCTTGAGCTAAGTAGTCTAAAGTTGGGAAAATAATTCTTTCCATTATAAAACGTTCATTTTCGATTGAAATTTTATAATCTGGAGCGTAACAACCCATTCCAGAGGTTAAAAGTCCGCCATCTCCATCGAGTGCAAATTTATAATTTGCGACACTTGTTAATGGAAGCGCGTTGTATCCGTCTGTTACAACATAAAATGAAAATTCATGTCCGTAAATGTAGTCTTCAATGATAACTTTTTGCTCGCCTCGTAAAAATGATTCGTCAATAAATGCTTTTGCTATTGAATAAGAACTACATACTAATGTTCCATTTACATTTCTGTGTTCGTCTGTTTTTGTAACAATTGGCATTTGCGAATTTCTTGCATAATCGTAAGCAAGATTTGCTTTTTCAAAAATTCCAAATTTTGCAGTTGGAATTCTTAGTTTATACATAAATTTTTTACCAAAAGATTTACTGGTGCTGATTTCAGCAGCTTTTGCGGTTGGTCCAAAAACTTGTTGTCCGTTATCTACAAAAAACCCTGCAAGGTCAGCTTTTATCGCTTTTTCACTAGATACAACCGTTAAATCAATTTGATGTTCTATCGCAAATTCAAGTAGTTCAATTGTTGCGTCTTCTCTAATATCAACGCATTCACAAAAATCCTTCATTGCGTCATTACCTGGAGCTACAAAAATTTTTTCAATGCAATCAAGCTCTGAGAATTTCTTTGCTAAAGCAAATTCTTTTGCACATCTGCCAATAATTAATACATTTTTACGATTTATTTTCTTCATAAAATGATTATACTACATAAATAAGATGATATTTGTTAAGTTATATTAAAAAAATATATTAAAAACCGATAAAAAATATGACTTTTAAAAATATATCATTAAAACAATTTTGTCGAGAGAGGAAAACGCGCGAGAGAGGACTACATAATGGCAGAGAATAATTTAATTTCAATATTTAACAAAGTTTTATCATCACCGGCAATTCGCCAACAACAAACAGCAACTACTGCTCCAGCAGTTCAACCTGTTACAACAAATCCGTTTAATCCAAATCCATTTGTAACAAAAACAACGAATATGGAAACTTATGCAAAAAATCAACCAGTTAAAGGCGGTTATTTTGCTGGATACTACAACGGCAGACCAAATATCGTTGGTCAAAGACTTTTCGTTGAAGTTTAAGTATGTACTAAAAATTTAATAAAAGAGCAGGGCATATTAATTTATTTGATTAGTATGCCCTCCTTGTAAGCAATCTTTTATAGACTCAAAAGTGATTTTTAGTATTCTGTCTATTGAATCTTGGGTGCTGTATGCGATGTGTGGAGTGATTATAACATTATCAAGTTGTGCAAGTTTTCTGGTTAAAATAACCTTTTCGATACAATTATTGTTACTTGTTTCAATTTTTGTAACTAAGGTATTGTTTTGAGAAAAAGAAATATCTTCGCATTCAATGACGTCTAACCCTGCTCCTGCAATATTTTCACTTATTATTGCATTATATAAATCTTCTGTGTTTATTAGTTCTCCTCTTGATGTGTTTATCAAATATGCAGTGGGTTTCATTATTGCAAGCTCTCTTTTTGTAATTATTTCTCTAGTCTGGTCTGTCAAAGGTGCGTGTAAAGTTACAATGTCAGAGTGTTTAAGCAAAGTTTCTTTATCTGTGTATTCAACGTGATAATTCTCTATTAAATCTCCCTTGTGTACCACATCATAGGCAAGTATTTTCATACTAAATGCATTGGCTATTTTGCAAACTCCTTCACCAATCGCGCCTGTTCCGATTACGCCAAGCGTAAGTTTATCAAGCTCTCGCCCTACATATTTATTGTATTCAAACTTAAACGCTTTTATATCCGATGTCGCAAGTTGAATTTTTCTTGTAAGCGCAATTATTAATCCAAAAGTGTATTGCACAACGGACTTATTTCCGTATCTTTCAACATTTAAAACCTTAATGCTTCTATTACAGCAGTCTGGAATGTTTATATGGTTAATTCCAGTAGAACGGGTTGTAAGTATCATTAAGTTTGGAAAATTAGCTAAAACTTTTTCATCAATTTTAGAAGTTATAAATATGCTTATCACACTTGTGTTTTTTAAATATTCATCAGGTAAGTTGTGGACTGTGATTTCATTTAGACTTTCTTTGAAAAAAGTTATATCAAAATCGTCAAATTTATTTTTCTTAAAAAAATCGTGTTCGGCTTCTTTGTAATCGAAAATAAGCATTTTTATACTCATAAAATCTCCTTTTTATGAATTATTGCTATTAAGTAGTGTTTTTTCTATTAGACATTAAGGTAAATAAATTTAAAAAAAGTACTCCTCAAGGTAATGAGAAATATTATTAAAAATTTTACAATGAAATTATATAAAATTACGCAATTCTACTGTGATTAGACGGGTATGAAACATTGGCGTATGAAGGTAAGGGCGGAGCTATTAGCTCCGCCCTTATTCTTATTGATACATTGTATCTAAAAATTCGTTGTAAACCGCTTCTTTATATCGTCTTGCGCTATCAGAAGTGTTAAAAATGTTATTGTAATGACTTGCTACATCGCCGTAAGTCGAGCGATTTTCACCATATTCCATTAAATCGTGAGTGTTTGAGTATGGACTTAATGGGAAAAGGTCGTGCATTTGCATATAAACTGGCAACTTCCAACCATGTTCTCTATAAGCGTGAAAAGCATTTTTTATTCGATTAAGTCTTTGCTCAAAAGGCATTCCGCCTCTGTCGTTGTCGTCTGAAATAACTGGACCTGCTGCATATTCATCATTCCAGCGTTGTTTGTCGTATTCGTGCATTACACTTTCAAAATTGTCGGCTCTACCCCAATCGTTACCTGCGGTTAATCCCATTTCTTTAAATCTTGGATTAAGATCACATTTTTCGCCAATAAGTGCTATATCATTTCTGCCAGTTTTTGAACGAATTTGTTGGGTAATATATTGCATTTGTTTAAAATTAGGTACAGAGCCTGAACCACAGTAATTTCCCATATCCCAATTACCAACGTGTTTAGCACTATCAAAGAAAATTGAATCAAATCCTAAATCGACAGCCCAGCAACAAGCATCAATAAAGGCTTTTTCATGTTTATTCCAGCCAAAAGGTTCGCCTTTTACGGTCATTTGCCCTGCTGAAAGTGGCATTCTAATTCCAGTTTTTAAACCTCTTAAATGCGCCATGTCGTTAAAGGCTTTAACTTGTTCGTCATCACCCATTTTTTGACCACCTCTGGATAATTTATCAGAGGTTAAATTTTTAGAAATTCCAGAATGTAAATCAACTGTATATAACGAAGAACGACCTGTTTTTCCGTCATTTTCTCTATACATTGCTGGATATAATTGCGAAAGAACTATGCAGTTTGCGTTACTTTTTGATGAAGGTGGAATTGCAGGAAGTAATTTCATAACATTTAGTAAGCCTTCGCTTTTTTTATCACCTTCGGTTAAGGCAACAGTTCGAGGGTTAATTTCTATATAATTTGCGCGTCTGCCCCATTTATCACCATAATTTGGCGTCGGAATAAAAGAAGGTATTCCTGGGTAGCAGTTTGGTTGTTTGTTAAGTGTGCAGATTGATTGAATTGCGTCCATCGGGGTACGTTTTAATAAATCTTCTGGTGCAGTATTAACCCATTTTTTCCAGCCTGTATTTCCGCCTCGATAAAGCTGTGCTTTTGTTTCGTTGTCTTCGTAAACGTCATTATTGCCTTTTAAAATCCAAAAAAGTTTTTTTGCAGGTTGTTGATCTCCGTAATAACCCTTAAAATTTATTAAAACTTTATTGTAATTGCCAAAAGCCTCTAAAACAGACGCTTTAGGTGAATTTATAATGGGGGTTGTTACTTTATTTGTTAAATTTTGCGTATTTTGTTTTTTTGCAAAATTGACAATACTATTTACTGCAGAAACCTTCATATCTGTTTTAATTCTGTACATAAATTTTTTTGTTAGTATCAAATAATTTTATTTACAAACATTTACACAGTTGTTTATACTTGGTTTTAGCAAGAATTTATTCAATTTGTCTTCAAGGTGGGTATTAAATCTTTCATTAATTTCTTTAATGAAAAAACATGGGCTTGTTACGTTGATTTCAATGATTTTTTCGTCGATTACATCTAATCCTGCCATTGTAATACCAAGTTCTTTCAATTCTTGAGCAACTTGTGTAAATTTTTGTTTTTCACTATCAGTTAAAACTGCTTTTTTTATAAAATCATCACTATGAGTGTTAAATTTAAAATCATCAGAAGTTGGAAGTTTTTGAACGCACTCATCTAAAACTTCGCCATCTAAAATTATTACTCGTTTGTCGCCGTATTTCGCATTTGGAATATATTTTTGCACCATACAAATACTGGTATTGTTATTAGTTAGGGTATTTATTATGCTTAAAGTGTTTTTGTCGCCTTTTTGTAAGTACATAACCCCTTTGCCAAAGCAATTGTTTAAAGGTTTTAAAATTATTTCGTCGTGAGTATTTAAAAATTCTTCGATTTCATCTTTTGAAGCTGTTACTATATTTTCAGGCATGAAATCTTTGAATAAATTTGCGTGTAGTTTTTCATTGAAATTTCTAATTGCTTTTGTATCGTTAATAATTTGAGTTTTATTTCTATCCACAAAGTCGAAAATATATGTTGCGTTTAGATAATCGCCGTCAAAAGGAGGGTCTGGTCGGAAAAATATTTTTTCAAAATCTTCAAGTATGAAATTTTGAAGTTCTTTTTTGTAAAAAATATCGTTGTCCTTTAAATATGTCTTGTAACAATTTGCACAACCTTTACCGTTTTTTAAAGATAAGTTGTTAATCGTCGTAATGTAAGTTTCTACTTGGTTTTCAAGTAATCCTTTTATTATCCAAAAATTTGTTACAAGCTGATTAAATTCAAAATATTTAAGTTCAATTTTGTCAATAACTACAAGTATTTTACGCATAATTCTTACCTCTTTACAAAATAATTTTAGCACAAATTCTTTAATTGCAAATTAATCAAGTTACTAGAAGGGGCGCAAGCGATTTTATCGCTTGCGCCCCAAAAAATATTTATTAAAATTAAACAACTCCCTGAGCTTTCATTGCTTCTGCAAGTTTACTAAAAGCGGCTATGTTTGCGCCTGCAACATAATTATTACCAAAATTGTATTTAGTTGATGCATTTTGACAAGCTCTAAAAATGTTTGTCATGATTTCTTCTAATTTTTTGTCAACTTCGTCAAAAGTGTAATAATAGCGCATGCTATTTTGGCTCATTTCAATAGCTGAAGTTGCTACTCCACCTGCATTTGCAGCCTTTGCTGGAGCAACAAGAACGCAATTATTTAAGAAATATTCAGTAGCTTCTTTTGTACAAGGCATATTAGCACCTTCACCGACTGCGATAACACCATTTTCAACAAGTTTTTTAGCTGAATTTAATGTTACTTCGTTTTGAGTTGCGCAAGGTAGTGCAATATCTGTTTTGATTGTCCAAATCGGAGCATCTTCGCTTGTGCATTCAAAGTATTCTGCATCTTTGTGAACCTCTTTATAATCTTTAATTCTTCCTCTTTTTACTTCTTTAATTTCTTTAATTAAATCTAAGTCAATGCCGTTTTTGTCATAAATACAGCCGTTAGAATCGCTCATTGCAACGACTTTCGCACCCATTTCTTTAACTTTTTGGCAAGCATAGATTGCAACATTTCCAGAACCTGAAATTGTAACAGTTTTACCTTGGAAAGATTGATTATTATTTGCTTTTAGCATTTCTCTCATAAAATAAGCAAGTCCAAATCCGGTTGCCTCTGTTCTAGCTAAAGAACCGCCATAAGAAAGACCTTTTCCAGTTAAAACCCCGCCTTCGTAAGCGTTTCTGATACGCTTGAATTGACCGAACATATAACCGATTTCTCTTGCTCCAGTTCCAATATCGCCCGCAGGAACGTCAACATCTTGACCGATATGACGTTGTAATTCAGTCATAAATGCTTGACAGAATGTCATAATTTCTCTATCAGATTTTCCTTTAGGATTAAAATCCGAACCGCCTTTGCCACCGCCAATTGGTAAACCGGTTAATGCATTTTTAAAAATTTGTTCAAATCCTAAAAACTTCATAATACTTTGATTTACAGTAGGGTGAAGTCTTAAACCACCTTTATATGGACCTATTAGAGAACTATACTGAACTCTAAAAGCTCTGTTTACTTGCACTTGACCATTATCATCAACCCATGATACGCGGAACGTAATAATTCTTTCGGGTTCAACCATTCTTTCTAAAATTCCTAATTGCTCAAATTCTTTATGTTTTTCAACTACCGGCTCGATAGAAGTTAAAACTTCTTCTACGGCTTGTAAATATTCTGGTTCATTAGGGTTTTTCTTTTTTGTTTCTTCTAATACTTTTGCAACATAGCTATTCATAAAATTCTCCTTTTCGTTTTATGATTTAGTTATACCACAAAATTAATAATATAAATATTTATGAAGAATTTGTGTTATTATTAAGAAAAAAGGATTAATTTATGAAAAAAGTATGCGTATATTGTTCAGCAAGTAATGGAGTTGAAGAAATTTATTACAAAGAAGCTACAAAATTAGGCGAATTGCTAGGGGATAATGATTATGACTTAGTATATGGCGGTTCAGATTTTGGGCTTATGGGTGCTGTTTCACAAAGCGCAAAGAAAAATGGTTCAAAAGTTTATGGAATAATGCCTAAAAAGATTTACGAATTTGTAAATCACGAAGGTGGCGGTTGTGATGAATTTGTTTTAACCGAAGATATGCGAGAAAGAAAACATCTTTTGGATAGTTATTCTGACGCTACAATTGCTATGGCGGGCGGTTTTGGAACATTAGAAGAAATTTCTGAAATTATCGACCATAAAATTTTAGGATATAACACAAAACCAATAATTTTTTTGAATACTAATAATTTTTATGGTAAATTATTTGAGTTCTTTAACCAAATTGTAGCAGAAAATTTTGCACGAAAAGAAACGATGTCTTTATTTTATTTGGCTGAAACTCCAGAAGACGCAATTGCGTATTTAAAGACATATACGCCAAATAAACCACCAGAAAGTGTTGATGATATTTACGTAAAAAAATAGACAATAAAATAAATAAATTTATTTATAATGCCTCTGTAGCTCACAAGGTGAGCGAGAGCGAAACCTCAGCAGCTTGTCTGCATTAGAGCCAGCTGAGCGTAACAAAAAATTGAATAATTAGAAAATTAATGCCTCTGTAGCTCAGCTGGATAGAGCGCTTCCGTCCTAAGGAAGGCGTCGCACGTTCGAATCGTGTCAGGGGTAGGCTTTAGGGGACTAGGCTTGCCTAGTCCCCTAAAGCCTATTTTTGGCTAAAGAAAGAAGGTTTTAACGTTCGGCGAATTTTTTGCAGAGAGCGAAGGTATTTTGTAAAAAGTTTGAAAAACTTTGCGACAAAAACCGAAGACTCGTTTAATGCAAAAAATTCAAGACAAATCGTGTCGTAAAAAAACGAGCCTAGTCCCCTAAAGCCTATCTTTGGCTAAAGAAAGAAGGTTTTAACGTTCGGCGAATTTTTTGCAGAGAGTTCTTGAATATATCGCCCCATTATGGTGCGATAGTTACAAAAACTTGGTGCGATATTTATGACATTAAACAACATTTTTAAATAATTGTGTGCATTGTGTCAGGGGTAAATTTTGTGTAACGTGCGACGCCGAAATGCGGACAAGCCACGAAGGCTTCGTAAATGATGTATGTCAAAAAATAAAGAGTTTATTGAACGTTAAATAATTCTTTAATATTTACACTAAAATAATTAGCTATCAAATCTAATTTATCAATTGTTATATTTATTTTACCTTTTTCAAGTTTTGAAATATAAGAATTATCAAAACCCAACATTAAAGATAATTCTTCGCGTTTTAAATTTCTTTTTCTTCGTAAGTTTTGAATATTCTTTGCTAAAATATTTCTAATTTCTTGACTCATATTCCATATTATGATATTTTAATAAATATATTTACAGGAATAACAGTCCATTTTTAGGGTGATTATAATGTGTAATAAGAAAATATTCACATGTTTAAATGAAGTCTCAAATAATTATGACAAAGAAAAAGTTGTTTATTCAAAGTCAAACAAATCTTTAATACTTATTCCGAGGTTATCAGCGATAATTTTTAGTTTTGTAATTGTAACATCTGTTCTTGCAAGTTCTATTAGACTTATCATAGAACGAGATATACCGTTAATAGCAATGTCATCTTGTGTTAGATGTTTTTCTGCTCTTATGTTCTTTAAATTTTTTGCAAATTTTTCCAAATAAGTCTTGTTCATTTTTAAATTGTTAGCTATACTAGCATTATCTACAACTAGTACCACTAGCAAAAAAGGGGTAATTATAATGTATAAAAAAAAGATATTAATAGATTTAGACGGTGTTTTGAATAATTATGGTAAAGAAAAGTTTGATGAAAAATTTATTCCTGAAATTAAATCTGGAGCAAAAAATTTTATTGAAAAAATTTCTAAAAATTCAGAAATTTATCTTTTTACATCTCGAAATTTGTTACTTGCTTCAAAATGGCTTATTAGCAATAATTTAGATAAATATTTTAAAGATATAACTAATATAAAAATACCATCATATCTTTATATTGACGATAGAACAATTTGTTTTAAAGGCAATTATGACCAAACATTAAAAGAAATTGAAGAATTTAAAGTTTATTGGAAGAATTAATTAAAATTAACTTCTTTTGTTGTAAGATGTTTATTGTTATGAAAGCTCAAAGAATTGGTTTTACGAATGGAATTATTGCGTCGGTTAGTTATGGTACTAATCCGCTATTTTCTCTGCCAATGATTTTTTTAATTAAAGTATCTGGTTTTATTATAACATTTTGTATTATTTTAATTTTTTAATAGACAAATCGTGTCTGGTAAATAAGTATTTACAGGTGCAAATGTCCTAAATTCATGTTATAATTTAAGCAAAGAGGACAAAATGTATAAAAATTGTTTTAGCCAAAATGATGAATATAAAGCAAAGATTAATGCGTTGCGACCATTGTCAAAAGATGCATTAGAACAAATAAAAGAATATTATAAAATCGGTTTAACGTATTCCTCAAATGCTATTGAAGGTAATACTCTTAATTTAGCAGAAACAAAAGTGGTTTTGGAAGATGGCTTAACAATTGGGGGGAAACCTTTAAAAGATCATTATGAAGCAGTAGGACATGCAAGGGCTTTTGAAAAAGTTTTAGAATTGTCTAAAAAATCTATATTTACTGAAGATGATATAAAATTATTACACAAGTTATTCTATGAAAAAATAGACAATGAAAAAGCAGGTCAATATAGAAAATCGCAAGTTATAATAACTGGTTCAGATGTTGAATTGCCACAACCTGAAAATCTTGATAAATGTATGAATGATTTTGTTGGAAAATTATCAACGCTAAAAGAAAATTTACATCCAGTTGAATATGCAGCAATGGTTCATATTATTTTTGTAAATATTCATCCGTTTGTTGACGGAAATGGTAGAGTTGCAAGGTTATTGATGAATTTAGCTTTGTTACAAAGTGGTTATAATATTGTAGTTATTCCTCCTGTTGTAAGAGCTGATTATATTTCAGCATTACAAAAAACTAACAAAGGGGATAACGAGGAGTTTATAAACTTTATTTCTGAAATAGTTTTAGAATCGCAAAAAGAGTATTTGAATATTATAAGTCGATTTTGATTAATAAAATAATTTTGTTGTAAGATGTTTATTGTTATGAAGGCTCAAAGAATTGGTTTTACGAATGGAATTATTGCGTCGGTTAGTTATGGTACTAATCCGCTATTTTCTCTGCCAATGATTTCTGCAGGCATTGGTGTTAATTTAGTTTTGTTTTACAGGTATGCTTTTGCAATTTTAATTTACTGGGTTTGGTTAAAATTTTTCAAAAAATTATCGTTAAAAGTTTCAAAATCGGAAATGTTTTCATTTTTATTTTTGGGATTAAACTTTTCGCTTTCATCTTTAACTTTGTTTTCCGCATTTAAGTATATTGATTCGGGAATTGCGTGTACAATTCTGTTTATATATCCAGTTATTGTTGCTATAATTATGAGTTTATTTTTTAAAGAAAAACTAACTATATCGGTAATATTGGCAATAGTTTTTACCTTTGGTGGCATTTGGTTGTTAAATAACAGTTCTGAAAATTTAAATATTGTAGGCGTCGTGTTGGTTTTGATTTCGGCTTTGATGTACGCAATTTATATAGTTGCAATAAAAACAATGAAGTCCATAAAACGTGTTAAGCACGATGTTTTAGCCTTTTATGTAATGCTATCGGGATTG
Source organism: uncultured Candidatus Melainabacteria bacterium (assembly GCA_934699705.1). GTDB lineage: Bacteria > Cyanobacteriota > Vampirovibrionia > Gastranaerophilales > Gastranaerophilaceae > UBA6984. Next base: position 47,434 of record CAKUXD010000005.1, on the reverse strand, counting down.
TTTGTTTATATCTTAAATTTAAAATTCTGCACAACCTTGCAAATTTTTGATAGACCTTTCTTTTGGCTTTGTACAATTGGTTTAGCGGTATTTCCGACAATAATTTCTTTGGAAACAATAAATGTTTCAATAAAGTTAATTGGTTCAACAAAGACGGCGATTTTAGGCGCGTTAGAACCAATTACTGCAGTAGTTTTGGGTGTGTTAATTTTTCACGAAAAGTTGACGGTGCGTTCGACTTTAGGAATATTATTGATTTTGGTTGGTGTTATTATTGTTATTTTTGCAAAAAAAGAAAAGAAATTTGAAAAGGATTAATCTATGAATAATAAAAGAGTTCTCTTAACTGGGGCAACAGGATTAATAGGAAAAGAAGCAATTGAGCCTTTACAAAATAGTGGGTTTGAAGTTTTTGCACCAAGTTTAGAAGAATTTAATCTTTTTAACGAGCACTCTGTTAATTCGTTTTTAGAAAAAGTAAAACCAGAATATTTATTGCATTTTGCTTGGTTTACAGGTGAAGGTTACCTTGAGAGTGAATTAAATTACGATTTTTTTAATTCAAGTGTAAATTTATTAGAAAAATTTATTAAAAATGGTGGAAAACGTGCCGTATTTTCTGGAACTTGTTTTGAATATGATTTTTGTGATAAGCCAATAAAAGAAACTCAAAGTTTAAATCCTAAATCTATTTATGCGCAATGTAAAAATGAATTGCGAGTAAATGCGGAAAAAATTGCAGAAAAATACGACATTTCTTTTGCGTGGGGTAGAATTTTTTATGTATATGGTAAAAACGAGGCTGAAAACCGTTTGGGTGGTGCGCTTGCAACAAAATTAACAAAAAATGAAGTGGTTACAATTAATTCTGCACAACTGCAAAGAGATTACGTTTATTCAAAAGATATTGCGAGGGCTTTTGTTGCGATTTTAAATTCTGATATAAATGGAAGTATTAATATATCTAAAAACAATGGTATGACATTGGAAGATTTTGCACTAGAATATGCAAAACAACTAGGAAAAGAAAATTATTTGAATATAAAGTACGAGAATAGTACACAGCCATTGAAAATTATAGGTGATAATTCTCGGCTAACTAAGGAATTAGGTTTCAAGTTTAAATATAATCACACACAAGCTGTTGCAGAAATATTGTCCAAATAACAATTGTAAATTTTTATTTAAAAAGCATGCTAGAACTAGCAAATAATATTTTTAGGGTGTTTAATTAAACCAAAGAAGATATGTGGAAGGAATAAAGAATGAAAGTTAATGCAATTTCTCAAGTTACGCCATTTACAGGTGTTTTTAAAACCGAAACAAAAAAAGTTGGTGTAGAAAATCAAACAAACCCTATTGAAAAAGCACCAATGCCAAGTGCAGGAACTTTACAAGCAATGGTTGGGGTAAGACCTACAAAATTACCAGTTGCAAAACCTGTACCTGTTGCTCATACAAATTATGAAGCCAGCAAGTTGATTAAAGAAGCAGGTGTAATGCTTTCGAAAGAAGATTTTAAAAACGTTAAAAATGTATTAAAACGTGGTGATGAACAAACTGCAAACGTTATGATGCAATTAGAAATGGTTAAAAGCGGAGATTTAGACCCAAAAACTTTAAGCAATTACTGGGAAACTGGTAAAATGAACGATAATCTTGCAAAAGATTTGGATATGATGTACGAGGCAAAAAAAGCTGGTAAAAATATCGCAGATGTTTATGTTCCGACAGTAAAATCGCAAGCAGAAGGTCATAAAAATGCTAAAGTGGGTGATGTTTTCCAAGTAAAAGGTCAAGATAAAATTTTCGTTAAAGCAAACGATGAAGATTCAAGACAATTGAACATGGATAAAGAAATGTTCATTAAATTATTCCCGCCAGCAAAAAGATTTACAACTCAACAACAAAGCATTGGCGATTGTTACCTTGTTTCAACTTTAGGTACTTTAATGAATAATCCAAAATCAAGAGTTGCTTTGTACGAAGCTTTTAATCAAGACGGTAAAGACGTAACTGTAAAATTTAAAAACGGTTTTGGCGAATACAAATATGCAAATGCAGAATTACCAAAAGATCGTGTTAAAAAATATAGTCTTGTAGGTTCAGAAGGTATCAGAATTTTAGAAGATGCTTACGGTTTAGATTCAGTAAACAAAGCAGATACAATGTTCAAAAAAATCATGAACGAAAGAATTGCTAAAAAAGAAGCTGAATTAGCAAAAGCGCCTATGAACAAAAAACCTGAACTTATGAAATCTTTAGAAGGTCATAAACAAAGATTAGCTGATTATAAAGAGGCAAAGGCTGACCCAAACAGAACAATTGTTGTATGTCGTGATGATAATTTCTATAATATTTATTACGAAGAAGACAAAAATGGTTTAAAATTTGCTGATTTAAAAAATGACCCAGATAATAAACAAGATAAATTCCAACGTGCGGCTGATTTTTACAGAGGTTCTTTAGGAGGTTATAACTTTGAAGTTCTTCAAAGATTTGGCTTTGGTGGCTTTAGACAATGGAATTTGAACTTTGAAGCAGACCAAGTTAAAGAAATGATGAAAAAGCCAAACTTTAATGAAGATTACATTATGACAGGTGGAACAAGAGCTTCAGGCGGAAGAACAGAAAATCCTGTTGCAGAGGCAGCTGGTGTTTATGGTTTCCACGCATACACACTTGAACCACAAGTTGGCAAAGATGGTGAAATAAAAGTTAGATGTACTAACCCTTGGAACACATCTTACGATGCAGATATTAATTATAAACAATTTTTAGAATATTATGATTCAGCATCAATTTGTGATGTAAACTCTTACGGTAAAAATTTACCGCTTGAAGAACAACCAGTTAAATATGGTAAAGACGGTGCAATTTTAGATAAAAATTCAACAGAAGAACCTGTAACTTGGTATATCAATGGTAATAAACAACCTGTAAACTTAAAAAAAGCATAAGTTTAAATAAATAAAAATCAATAGAGGCGGATTTTGCGAAGCAAAATCCGCCTTCTTGTTTGGGTTGCAAATTGTGAATGCACAATTGGCATGTTCACAACGTGTAGTAGAAAAGTTTAAATCCCACGTCATTACTAAAAAGGCAATAAATTTTTAAAAAAATACTTAATATAAGAGTAAGGAACAAAGAACCTTCGAAAAACATAGCTAAAGATTAGGAAAAGTAAAAGCAAGAAAAGCAAACAGAATGCGCAATTATGCATTTTGTTTATAACAAAGATTTTTATACTCTCTCTCTTAATATCCTCGTGTTTATTTAATGTTCGTCATAATCATGGCGAACTTTTTATTTTGTAAAGACAAAATTCTTCTGACTTTCAAGCGTTAAACCGTTAAACCTTCTTCTAAAAACAAGAGCCACTTTTGAAGTGGCTCTTTGTTCTCTTAATTTATTCCATAAATCTTTACTAGTCAACGATTTGAATTCTGTTATCGGCTTTAACTTCAATAGCTTCACCAGCTTCAGTCATTCTTTTTAATTTTGCCATAACCATTTTATCTTTATCGTCTTCAAATGTTTGTTCAACTTTATCCATACAATTTAACATTGTAAATCCATCACGACCATTTGCGTAATATGTGTCTAAAGCAACTTTAAATGTTTTATCTTCACTTGGATTTTGAATATCTAATGCTTGTTTATTACCATTTTTATCAACGTATTCTGCTGAAAGTAATTCACCAGCTTTATTCATTTTATAGTTTAAGCCAGAAACTTGTAAAATACCAGGTTTTGTACCTGCGCTTACTAATGAATGTGCACCAAATTTCAATGCATCAACTAAAGTTTTTTCGCTTAAAGGAGCAACTACCATACCGTTTTTGAATGGAACAATGCTTGAAACATCTCTTGATGTAATTGCACCAGCTTCAAATGTATTTCTTAAATTAGCAGAACCTAAAATAGCCATTTCTGCACCAGTTGCCTCTTTCATAGCGTCTGCAACGAAATCAGCATGTGGATTTTCAGCACCTAATCTGTTAACTGGTTCTGCATCTGCAGATTTTACATTACCAACAACTTCTGGTTTTCCTAAGATTTTTTCAGAAAAATATTTCATAACTAAATTTCTTCTGAAAGTTTTTGTTGGAGTTACGTTATTTTGAACTTTTGTAATAACACCATTTTCATCAAATTCTAAATTTAAAACGCCAATATTATCAGCATCTTTACCTGCTTGTGTGATAACAACAGGGTTTCCGTCTTTACCATATAATAAGTTTTCACCTTCTTTAACATCTTTAATAAGTTCGTGAGAGTGTCCACCTAAAATTACGTCAATACCTGATGTTTCTTGAGCTAATCTTTTTTCGTTTGCATTACCTGCATGAGAAACAACGATGATTTTATTTACGCCTTGTTCCTGCAATCTATCTACTTCTGCCTGAACATCTTTGATTGTTTTGTCAAAATCATCAACTTGAAAATCTTTATAGTTATCTGGTTTTGCTACACGAGTGAATAAATCTGGTGGTAACAAACCGATAACGCCATATCTTTCTCCGTCTTTTTCTTGGATATAAGATTTTTCAATACGTTTGCTTAATGGGTTGTTTTCGTCAATCTTAACATTTAAACCCAACATTTTATAGTTTTTATCTTTTGTTAATTCATATAATTGTTTTGAATCGCCATCACATTCGTGATTACCAACTGCTGTTGCTGTAACACCGATTAATTCTAAAAATTTAGAGGCAATAATATTAGGTTTTGAACTTTCACCTAACATTGTATCACCTGATGAAAATTTCAATTTTGTAGTTTTTTCAGATGGAACAAATTGGTCAAAAGACTTTGACATGTTATAAATTTTTTCCATCTTCATTGTTTGTCCGTGCAAGTCATTAACATAAAAAATGCTTGTTTTTGTTGTCTTAGGAGCAATTGGATTTGCACTTACTGAATTAATCATTTATATAAATATACCTTATTCTAACCTACATATACATGAACGTATCGCAAGATTAAATTTTGCTAGTATTTTGAAAAAATGTTACAAAAGATTTACATTAATTCAGCATGCTCAAATAAGCGTAAATAATGAATTTTAGGCAGAAAGAATTTGCAATGTCGCTCGCAAAAAGTCTTCATTATCTTTAACTTTTTTACCTGTTGAAATAGCTTGATTTATAGCCTTTGAAATTTCTTCTTCGCCATATCCCAAGGAAATTAAAATATTTTGAATATCCTCTGTTCCATCAGGCATATCAACACTTTTTACCGTTTGAATTGTGGTATCTAAGTTTATTAATTTATCTTTTAATTCTAAAATAATTTTTTGTGCTAATTTAACTCCGACGCCTTTTGCTCTGGTAAGTTCTTTTGAATTTTCGTTTATCACAAAATAAATCAAATCACTAACTTCAAATTCATTTAACAAGCATAGTGCCATTTTTGAGCCAACACCTGACACAGAAACCAAAATATTAAAAATATCTCTGGCTTCTTTATTCAAAAATCCACACAAATTCATAGAGTCTTCTCTGTGAATTAAAACTGTAAAAATCTTAACATTTTCATTTACGTTTTTTTTGAAATAATCTTTTGAACTAACCTCTAAAAGATAGCCTATACCTGATTTTTCAACAGTAAAATAGCATGTTTTTTTATTTTGATATTTTGCAGTTAGTTCACCTTTTATGTAATCAAACATTAAATTTTTCCTAATTTTTTCATTTTTTTATTATATTATACTACAATATAAATATGGATAGTTTATTACTAGAAAAATGTAAAATAAAACTCAAACAAATTCGCGAAAAGATGTCGACTTTTGACGCTTATTTCACGAAGGGTATAGAGCTTTATGACAAAAAGAAATATAAACTTTCAATTGAATTGTTAAAAATTGCATTATCACAAAACAACGCACAACCTTATGCAAACTATAACCTTGCACTTGCTTATCAACAAATAAAAAAAGATAGTGAAGCGTTAGAAAGTTATGAAAAATTTCTTGAATACTATCCAGAAGACCAAAATACACTTTATAATTGTGCGTTAATATATTTAGAAAAACAAGATTATAAAAAATCGGCTTATTATGCTTTCAAAAGTTTTAAGCTAAAACAAGACGAACCAAACATAGAACTTTTAACGCAATCTTATTTAGAATTAAACGAAATACAAAAAATATTAGATTCTGTAACTTACATATTCAATTCAGATTGCGACAAAAATTTGGCATATATAGTTGCTCAAAGACTTGAAAATAGCGCTTATGAGAAAAAAGACAAATCACTTTTAGATTACGCATTGGAAATATATTTGAAATTGTTAGAATATAATCCAAAACATTTTGATGCCCTACTTGCGACATCAATTTCCTACGCAAAAAAAGGCAACTGGGAAAGTGCAATTGAGTATTGTCAAAAAGCACTAGATGTTAACCCTAATTCTTTTGAAGCAAACAACCAACTCGGAATGGCTTATTACTGCTCAGAAAATATGGACGAATGTTTGAGATATTACAAAAAAGCGTTTAGCATAAATTCAAAAACAGACGATAGAATTTATTTAAATTTAGCCTACGCTTATGAAAAAATAGGGCGAGAAACAGAAGCTTTAGAACTTTTGAAAGACGCCATCATAAAATTTCCTAATAGCGAAAGAAAACGAGAAATGAAAGAACACGCGAAAGTTCTTAATAAAAATATAAAAGTCAAATAAACATCTTTGTGATATATTTGTAGTGAAGGTATTATAAAAATAAAGGAAAAAATCATTATGAGAACACTTTCACCATTACAAACAGAAAGATTAAAGTATGAACCAAAACTTCCACAATGCCTAGCAGACGGCATTAATAACTTAGAAATGGAAGAAGGAAAAGCTACTGAATCTGTAAGAGATCAAGAAGCTATCAAAGAATTATTTGCTAAAACTTACGGCAAACCAATCGTAACGTTCAAATCAACAAGCGATAAAAAATCATCACCTGTTAAAAACGTAGGTGTAATTTTATCAGGCGGTCAAGCTCCTGGCGGACACAATGTTATCGCAGGTTTATTTGACGCATTAAAACAAGCAAATCCAGAAAACAAATTATACGGTTTCTTAGGCGGTCCTTCTGGTATTATTGAAGGCAAATACGTTGAAATGACTAAAGAATTTATCGACGCTTACAGAAATACTGGTGGCTTTGATATTATTGGTTCAGGCAGAACAAAACTTGAAACAGAAGAACAATTCAAAAAATCACTTGCAGTTTGCAAAGACTTAAACATTTCAGCAGTTGTAATCATCGGTGGTGATGATTCAAATACGAACGCAGCATTACTTGCTGAATGGTTTGTAAAAAATGATACAGGTATTCAAGTTATCGGTTGCCCTAAAACAATCGACGGCGACTTAAAAAACGAACAAATTGAAGTTTCTTTCGGCTTTGACACAGCAACAAAAACTTATGCTGAATTAATCGGTAATATTCAAAGAGATGCAAATTCAGCTAAAAAATATTGGCACTTCATCAAAATCATGGGCAGAAGTGCATCACACGTTGCAGTAGAAGCAGCTTTACAAACTCAACCAAATATCTGCTTAGTTTCAGAAGAAGTTGAAGAAAAGAAAATGTCATTAAACCAAATCGTTGAAGATATGTGCAAAATTATCTGCAAACGTGCAGAAAATGGTAAAAACTTCGGTATTGTAATCGTTCCAGAAGGCTTAATTGAATTTATTCCAGAAATGAAAGATTTAATCTCTAGCTTGAACGATTTAACACACGAATTAGAAACAGACCAAACATATCAAAATGTTCGTTCTGAAGAAAAATTCAAAATTATCGCTTCAAAATTAAGCGAAAATAACGCAAAATTATTCTTGAGCTTACCAGCACTAATCAAAGCTCAATTATTAATGGACAGAGATCCTCATGGTAACGTTCAGGTTTCAAGAATTGAAACAGAAAAATTATTAATCGAAATGATTAGAACAAGATTGAACGAATTAAAAGACGAAGGTATTTACGTTGGAAAATTCTCAGATCAAGCTCATTTCTTCGGATATGAAGGACGTTGCGCATTCCCATCAAACTTTGATGCGGATTACTGCTATTCATTAGGATTTAATGCCTTTGCTTTAGTCAACTTTGGTTTAACTGGCTACTTATCATCAGTAAGAAATCTTGTGAAACCAGCTAAAGAATGGATTGCAGGCGGAGTTCCATTAACAATGATGATGAATATGGAAAAACGTCATGGGGAAATGAAACCAGTTATCCAAAAAGCTTTAATCAAACTTGATGGACCTGTTTTCAAAGAACTTGAATCTCACAGAGAAGAATGGGCATTGAACGATAGATACCTATTCCCTGGGGCTATTCAATACTTTGGACCTACTGAAGTTTGTGATTTAACATCTGTTACTTTACAATTAGAACATCAAAATTAATTAAATAATTAATAAATAAAGAAGGCGGTCGCTAAAGCGACCGCCTTCTTGTTATATAAAAGTTTAAAGATTAAACCTCGAACATAAATGGTTTATGTTGTTTATTTTCAACTTCTTCACGTTGCGCTTGAACATTTAATTGTTGTTTTTCTTTCAAATCTTCAAGTTCTTTTTTATCCGCAGGAGCTAAGTAATTTTCCAAATACTTCAATTTTGCGTTGTTATCTGATGACGGATGAGAAACCAAATAGCTAAGAATTGATTTTTTCATACCACTAAACATCAAACTTTTTAAAGTAATAGCGTTTGATTTTTCAACAATTGAACTAATAGCCATTTGTTTATCTTTAACGCTTAAATTATTATAAAAGGCAGCTCTATCTTGTGGATCAGCATTTCTAAATTTATCTGACAAGATAATTGCATTTACAGAACTACCTGATGCAACTGCCTCAGTTAATTCTCTTGCTGAAACTTTAGCTTTTTTGTTTGATATATTTATAGTAGAAGTTGTTGTAGCTTGCTTATTGACTTTTGTTTCGCTATTTTCTTTATTATTTTTTTCAGCCTTTTCTGTTTGTTGTTTTTTCAATGCTTCAGCGACTTCAGCTTTAGCTTTCTCTTCAGCAATTTGAGCTTCATATTCTTTTCTTGCATCGTCTAAAGCTTTTTGAGTGCTTTCATAACCTTGTTCTTTAATCATTTTAATGATGTCATCTCGATTAGATAAATCATATTCATAAGCGTGATTTGCAACATTAGTTGAAACCTTTTCGTTATTTAAGTTTATTAATTTTTCAACAAATTCTTTTTGGATTTCTGTATCAAGTTCATGACCATGATTTGCCATTCTTTGAGCACCTGACATTTCCTCGTCATCGTGTTCAATAACCATATCTTGAACCTTTAGAGCATTCTCTTTATCATATTCTGCAACATTTTCAGCAGTTGCATTGTTAAATTCTGTTGTTAATTCTTGGTTTTCAGATAAAACTTCGTAAGTATATTCAGTAGCGCTAATTTGATTTTCGCGAGTTGCTCTTACGATTGTTGCAGAATGGTTTTGCGCATCTTCTGAAGATTGAATGTGTCTAGCAGATGCTTGCAATGCATAAGTTTCATTTTCACCACTTAAAACTCTTGAGCCGTCTTCGCGAGTAGCACCAATTTGTTCTCTTAACTTGCCAATCGCTTCACTGTTACCATATAAATCGACGATATCAATCAATGCGCATTGATTATCGCCACAAACAGCAATCTTACCTGCAGCAGTTAATGATACTTCACCTTGGATACCCAATCTTTGAGCATGGCTCTTAACACGTGATAACAATTCTCTTTGTGCTTCTGGGTTATCACCACTTTCTTCGATTGTGTTCATCAAAGACATAACAATGTCTTTTTCAACATTTTCATTTTGCGCATAATTCATGGAATTATCCAACGCTTCTACTCTGTTATCTGCACGTAATGAATGAATTGCTACACCCATTATTTTACCGTACTCACCATTCTTTTGGTCAGAGTTACGTAATAATTTGTCAAAGTCTTTTCTTTGTAAATTTTTTATTTGTTCATCAGTGTATTTGCCTGATGCTTTCAAATGGTCATAATAGCCTTTGAAATACTGGTGTAACAATTTAGCCTTTTGTTCAGGAGTTTTTGCCTCTTTAACGGCTTTTGGATAGCATCTTTGAATTCTTTCGTCAATACTTTCACCGTCTTTTTGGTAGCCTTCTTCACCAAAAGCAGCTTTTCTAGAAATAGGAGGTTCACCTGGTTTTTGTTCTGTTATACGATTACCGTTTTCATCCAAACGATAAGCCATACCGTCCGCATATTCCCATTTTTCAGTATTTTTTGTATTCAAATCTTTACCAGACTCTACATCTGATAAATTTTGTTTAAACAAATCTATATCAAAAGATAATTTTGGTGCAAACGAATTAGCTTTTGCTTTAAAATCCGCAGCATAATCTTTACCTAAACCATTAGAAGCAAAATTTTTGGTAGCACCAAAGTTTCCGCTCAAATCACCACCCAAACTAGGTGTAGAAAAACCTTTTGATGTATTGCCAAAACTTATATTATCACCAAATAAACCACCACCTGTGGTTGTATTTGTTGTAGTTGAACCTTTTGCATTAAATACGGAATTCCCGTCTTTTAAATCCTTTAAATCAGCAGTATTAGTAACACCCCCAAAAGTGATTTGAATATTGTTTTTCATAGCAATATTCAACACCTCTGAATCAGGCATAAACTTAGGTATGTTGTACATTTGCCTTACTTGTTCAATTGTAAGTTGTAGTCCCATAGTTCGACCTTTTTATACTAATACAAATATATAAAGTGGTTTTTTATCCAGATTTTGCCATGATTTCAGCCATGTTTTAAAAATTTTTACAAAAATTTACAAATCGCTAAAACCATGATGAATCCATGATTTCAAACCATTTTTTCAAAATCCATTTTATACCCGATTTACATTTTTGTAAACATTTGTTAAGATGATTTTATAAGAAAAAGCAATTTTTTTCAAATCTCAAACTTTATATAAGTACGAGAGATTTAAAAGAGGATTTTGATTATGTCAGATAATAAAGTAATTAGATTACAGGTTTTAGATAGAACAGAAACTACTGAAAAAGTAGAAGAAAAAGTTGCTACTCCACCAGTTACTAACGTATCAAATCCTATTTATAAAAAGATGTTGGCATTCCACCACGCAAAAATTGGTGAAAAACTTTCAGTTAAAGATCTTTTGCGTTAATATTATTTTATGTCATACGTAAAAAGTAAAATATTTTTGGAGTTTTCTAAACCACAAAAATCAGCTTTATGCAACTTCTTACGGGCTTTGGTAAAAAAAAGTCCCGATTTTTGCGTGTCTGAAATTTTAGAAAAATTTATTGACGATGAAGATTATTATTTCACAATAAATAGCCCTCATTTTGAATTTTTACGTGATTTTTTGTTTGAAGAAAAATTTCAAGAAGAAGTTTCTCTTTACATAAACGAGTGTCGCAAGTATTATGATTATAAAGAGTCGCAAAGACCTTTTATTGAGGCTCAAAAACAATTCGAAAAACAAAAACGAAAATTTTTGCAAGAAATAAAAATGCAACAAGAAGCTCCAACAAAAAAGCAACTTTACTACTACGAGCAACTTTGCAAAAAACATGGCGTGGAACAAAAAGATACAACAAATTTATCAAAATTCGATTTAAAAAACATGATAAGTGAGATTTTAGATGAGTATTCGAGAAATAGTGAATATATTGACCTCTAGCGGTATTGAGGAGAACGAAGCAAACGCAGAAGTTAAATTATTGATTGAAAAATTTTGCAACTTAACGGCAGTTGATATTGTTATGGGCAAAAAACTTGACTCAAACAAATTAAATATTGTTCGCCAAAAAGCAGAATTTAGAGCAAAAACTCGCACTCCAATTCAACATATAATTGGTTATGGTTATTTTATGGGCGACAAGTTTGAAGTTAACAAAAACACACTTATTCCAAGAGATGAAACAGAAATTTTAGTAAGAAAAATTATTGATATTATAAACAAAAACAACTACAAAAAAGCGCTAGATATAGGCACAGGAACAGGTTGTATTGCATGTGAGATTGCAAAATATACAATAGCACAGGTAATCGGCCTGGATATCTCATCAGACGCCTTACAAATTGCTTTAAACAACGCCTCTGCAATGAATTTACATAACAAAGCAATTTTTAGAAAATCTGATATTTTTTCAAATGTAAGAGAAGATGAAAAATTTGATATAATTGTTTCAAATCCGCCATACATACCGAGAAGCGAAAAAATAAATATTCAAAAAGAAGTTACTTTTGACCCTGATTTAGCACTTTACACTAATGATGAAAAAGGGCTAGAATTTTACGAAAAAATTTCAAAAGACGCGCCAAAATATTTGAACGAACAGGGACATCTTGCATTTGAGATTGGCATGGGTCAAAGCGAAGATGTAAAAAATATTTTGATTAAAAATGGGTTTAAAAATATAGACGTAGAAAAAGACCTTGCGGGCATTGATAGAGTTATCATTGGGCAAATTTAATAATTATTGATAAACAACCTCGCCGATAATACTCATTATCTATACAAAGTCTTGTCAGTTCACAACTCACTACTCACAACTCACAACTCACTATTCACAACTCACTATTCACAACTCACCATTCACCATTCACAATCGACAACTCACAAAAAATATTGACTTCTTAAAATAAAACATTAAATAAATCATACAAATAGATGTATAAACTTAAAGCGTTATACTCCATAATGTTAACGTGAGAGTGTAATATGCCTTTCGTTTATAGACTGCAAAAAGTACTTGATTTTAGAATACGTAAGAAAGAAGAACAATTAATGGTTCTTCAGAAAGCTCAGCAAGCCCTGTTTATGGCTGAGGCGGATATTCAAAAAAATAACGAGGAAATTGCGATAACAAAACAAAATCAAAGACACGCGGATTTCACAATGATGGAAGCGTACGATAACTACCTTCATCATCTTTGGGAAAAAGGCGAACAGCTTGAAATAGTTCGACAAGAAAAAGAACAAATTGTTCAACAGGAAACAGTTAAACTTATTGAACTAGAGCAAGCAGTAAAGGTGCTTGAAAAGCACAAAGAAAAAAGTAAGGAAGCATACGTTGCTGAACAAAAAGCTATCGAACAAAAGAGCATGTCCGAACTTGGCGTTCAAAGATACTTCCAACAAACACGAGAAACACGAGAAGAACAGGAACTTCTTGAACAAATGCAAAAAGAATTAGAGGACGAAGAAAATGGATATTAAAGCAACAAAATTACAAAATACCCAACAAACAACTTCATCAACAACAGTACAAACTCCGACAAAAACTGCTGACGGCAAATCGTTTATTGATGAAATGATTTCTTTGCCAGAATTAGATAACAAAAGTACAGAAGTTGCTCAAAAAACTGCAACTGCAAACACAAAAGAAACTCCTGCTCAAAACAAATCCGAATTAAGAGATTTTGAATTTGTTTCAACTCAAGAAAATTCGTTTACAAAAACTTTAAATAATAACGCAAAAAACACACATCAACTTAAAAAAGCTGAAAAAGAGTTAGTTAACGAATGTGTTTTAATGAACGAAAAGACATCGAAAGTTAAAGAAAGCAAAAATGAGTTAAAAACTGCGCAAGCATCTGTTAGCCAAAAATCAGATAAAGAAATTGAAGTGGAAAACAAAGACAGAGCTTTAGTTGACTATAAGCAACCAGATTTTAACCAAAATCGCGAACAAAACTTAGAAAATAGAGAAGAAAATCTTTCTCAATTTGAAAAAAATGCCAAAACTGAGATTTCTAATAAACCAGTAGAAATTGTTGAAGACACTATTCAAAACATAAAAACTTCAACAGTTTACGATAACACCCAAAAGCCCGCAGAAATTATTGAAGAAAATATTCAAAACTCAAAAACTTCAACAGTTTATGATAATGATAAAAAACCAGTAGAAATTGACAAAAAAGTATCAAATTTGGTTGAAATTGATAAAAATATCAAAAATAACGTGGAAATTGATACAAAAAATGAAGTTTTTGAAAATGTTACTAAAATTGCAGACAAATTTGAACCAGCAAAAGGTTTAGAAAAACCTATTGAAAAAGAATTAAACCTTGAAAAACCTGCACCAATAAAAGGCAATAGCAATATTACTTCATTAAAAGATACTAAAGAAGGACTTCTTCCAGTATCTAAATCTGACAAAGCTGTTATTGACGTAGTTGACACTGATTCAGTTCAAGCAATAAATCCAAAAGCAAAAGAAATGAAGGATATGGAAGTTATTGTAATCGAACCAATCAAGCCAGTTTTAGAGGTTAGCAACTCAATCACAAACAACAGAACTAACGATATCGTTAAATTTATTGACGCAAACTTATCAACTGAAACAACTTCAAAAACAACAAAAGCAAAATCTGCAAGTGCAAGTGCTTCAGCTGAAAAGAAAGCTCAAAAATCAATAAAAATGACCGAAGCAGACGCAAACTTCTTCAATAATTTGATTGAAAACAATCAACAAACAACTGATTCAAAAACAGTTAATTCATCAAACAACATGACACTTAAAGATATTGAAGAAACACACTCCGCAGAAGTTTCAAAAACTTTATTGAACGCATTAAAAGAATCAAGAGAAAACAACAAGGCTTTCCGCGTTGATTTTGACAAGGATTTATCAGTAATTTTAAAGGTAAATAAAGATGGTAAAATTTCTGCAGAATTTCTTCCTGGAGATAAGGCGGTTGAGCAATATTTAAAAGCAAATATACCACTTTTAAAACAACAATTTGACGACGAAGGTTTGTCTTATGAAAACTTATCTTACCGTCAACACAAGAAAGAACAAGAAGAAGAAAAACGTAATAATAACAGAGATAACAAAAAGGAGAACGGCTATGAATGATTCATTTGTAACGGCGCTTAATACGCAAAAATGTACAACAGAATGGATGAACGCCCTAACTACAAACATGACAAACATGTATACTCCAGGGTTTAAAGAAAATAAAGTTAACTTTAAAACTTTCTTAGGCGGTGCCGTTCTTGATACTTGTGATAAAAACTTTGGACAAGGTAAATCTACCCCAGGGACAGCAAACGCAAACCTTTTCTTGGAAGGTGAAGGTTTCTTTGTAACACGTACAAACGAAGGCAAAATTATTTACACTAGACACGGTGAATTTGATTTTGACTCAGAAGGGGTTTACAAAAACAAAGACGGTTACACAGTACAAGGTTATATCCTAAACGACAAGGGCGAAATTATGGCTGGCACTAAATCTTTAAGTGCTGACCTTTATGAAGAAACAATCACAAAAGGTGGCGCTTTAGATGTTCCAACAACAGGAATTAAATTGTGGATTGACCCAAACAACGGTAAATATTTAGGAAAATACGACGATTACGAAATTAAAAATGACGGTACTATCTACGGTAAAGCCGATGGTGGCAAAAAGAAAGTTCCATTATATAAAATTTCTACAATGAGTTTCCATAATAAAAATGGCTTGTATGAAATTAAAGACGGTCAATTTATTGAAACAGAAGAATCTGGCAGACCAGTTTTAGGACGTGGTGAAATTCGTTCAGGCTTGTTAGAACTTTCTAACGTTGGTTTTAAAGATAATATCGCAAATTACCAACAAGCAAAAGTTCAAATGGAGCTTGCAAATAAATTGATTTCTTCACAAAAAGAATTACTACAAGAAGCTATCAGACTTGTTGCTTCATAGTTTAATGGTTAAGAACCAGTTATTTACTGGTTAAATACCACAGGCGTAGAGTTAGTTGCAGAAAAATACGGCAGACAGACAATATATATTGTCTTGTTTGCCGTTGCAAAATTTCTTTTTAAGTTTAAATATAGATAGAGAACGATTTTAGAGTAAATTCAAGTACAAGAGGGTTTTACAGGCGCCCTCTTTTTTTTGCGCAAATTTCAATAATAAATGTAAAGATAAATTTTCGCAAAATAGCAAATTTTTTATTTTTGCTATTTAATAAATTTAAAGAAAGGAATTTTTATGCCAATTCAAGCAATTACTCCAAGAATTACAACGCAAACTATTAGCCATAAATTTTCAAATCAAGCGCTACGCCCAATTAACAGCCAAATAACAAAACAAACTCCTCAATTACAAAAACAAGAATTTAATTGGTTTCCTGATATTTTTAAATCTTCAGTAGCCAAAGAAATGGACGAAATTAAGGCAATAAAAAACGAATTTGGTCATCAACGTTTTGATAAAGAAGACCAAAAAGAAATAAAAAAATATCTTAAAGCTGGCGAACTTGATGTTAGTACAGTAAAAACTTTCGCCCAAACTAACTTGACAATCAAATCTATGAGCGAAGTTCACGAATTTTCAAAAACGACAAAAGACCCTAAAGCTGAACAACAAAATATGTTAAAAGCAGTTTTGGAATTTGAAAAGCCAGAAATGAAAATGCCTCAACAATACAAAGAATATAGAACAAACCTTGAAAGAAGCAAAAATTCAACATATAAAATTGAAAATCACAACGGTTTACATAATGCTATTTTTAAAGCAGGCGGACAAAAGGTTAGTGAATCGACAGTAGAAGCAGGACCTTATTATACAATACCAAGTAAGACATCTGCGTCGAGTTCTTCATCAGAACCAAGTTCGCAAAACAACAATGACGATTGGAGCGATTGGAGAAATCCATATAATCCATTAAGTCCATTTAACCCGATTAATATGTAATAAGTTAAAAATAACAAATGGGGCGGTTGCTTTGCAACCGCCCCATTTCAATTATTTTCTTTTATAGAATTTAACCTCTTTTATTTTTGTATCTGAATCAATTTTTATATAAATTTTATCAATTTTATCCTGCAATAACCAAGAAGGAAAGTTATCCAGCGGGAATAATGCGTTTTCTGATTTTGACGCAAAGTTTAACTTTGCAGAACTTTTCTTCAAAAACACTTCAAAATTCTTTTGTATATTTCTATTATCAATGCTTAGATATACCAAATTTACATCTGAGCCTTTTATTGGACTTTCAAACACTATTACATAGCCTTGTTGTGATTTAACCAGTTTAAATTTATGCCTAATTTCTTTTACTGGCAACGATTTTAAAGAATCACCCCACGCTTGAGGTAAAAACTCTAAATCCTCTCTTGCTAAAATTTTATCAAGGTTTTCCAACTCTTTTTTGGAAAAATTATAGTTTTTATCATTTTTCACTAAAAATACGCAATTATTTTTTTCTAGGTATGTAAATTTATTATTCAATAATATCCACCTATAAGTTGCGTTATTTCTCAAAGACGGCAAAAGTTTATCATGGACAATATCATTATCACTACTTTTTAACAAAATTAAAGACACATCTGCACGTTTTAATTGTTCTAAAACTTTTTTATCAAGATTTTGATCAACAATATTGTAATAATTAACGAATTTTACTGGGATTTTTTTATTTGTATATACATAATAAACACTATTATTTAATAATACATAAAAATCGTCGTTTCGTTTTGAATACTTATTTACAACATCTTTGACTGTTTTGTTCAAATATACATCTTCATATTTTTTATCTACATTCTCAAATTTTAACGGAGTTGTTAATTTCCAAATTTTTAAATAAGAACAAGCAACCATAAATATAAATAAAATTACAGCTATACGTTTTAAATATTCATATATTTTTGAATTTTTAATCATTACCAAATATGGGACAACAACACTTAAATAAAGAATTGAAATTCTTGAAAGTCTTCCAATTGCATCACCAATTCTGCCAAAATAATACGGCAAACCAGCAAAAACAAAGATTATACAAAACACTAAAACAAATATATATTGAAGATTTCTGTCTTTATTTTTTAACTCTTTTATTAATTCCACAATAAAATATGGAGTTATAAAAAGTGCAAAAAAGCAAATACAAAAATTCAAATTATGTAACAAATATTTTTTGTAAGGGAAATTCAACCCAAACGAAACTAGGTTTGAATTTACATAATCACCCGCTTCTGCAAAAAAATTAAAAATTGTAGTCTTGAATACTAAAAAGCATGTTAAAAACAAAACGACAATCGAAATCCATTTAAAAATTGACTGCTTTGATTTTACAAATTTATATAAAACATATCCACAAAGTGGTAATGAAGCAATTAACCAAAACGAGCCCTTTGTTGTCCAAAGCAAAGGAAATATAAAAGCAACAGGAATATACAACAACAACCAACTAAATGGCTTTTGCAACAACTCTTTTTTCAAAAAAACAAAGTAGGTTAATACAAAAAGAATATCATAATCCCATTCATAATAAAATGACCAAAGACAAGGTGTTTTTAGCAAAATTGGATTTGTGTCATTTATCAAAATCAAACCAAGCAATAAAAAACTTAAAAAATAAACATTTTTAAAAATAAAAAATAAAGACAAGAATAAAAATAAGAAAAATAAATTGTTTAGTAATATCCAACCTAAAATTTCCGCTGATATTAAACTTGAATTAAAAATAAATTTACCTAAAAAGGAAGAAATTAAATCAATCCAACCATGCACAAGCATAATATCCTTGTAGTATTGCAGATTAAAGGCTTCATGCATATAAAAGGTTACATATCTTTCTCCATAATGATGAGGATCGGTGGATAAATAAAAATTAACATCATATCTTGTTCCAAAAATTATCAAAAAAACAGGTGCTATTGCAAAGATTGAAAATGTTTTATTTTCTTTAATAAAGAGGTTTTTATACGCATCAAAAATGGAAAATGCTATTAATAATACTATTATACATAGCAATTTTTTGTATAAAATACCGTTGAAAGGATAAAAAATTAAATATCCAAATGAGGTTAAAATTTCAAATATAAAAATTGGGAATTTATATTTGTCGTAATTGATTTTAAAAGGAATTTTCGGACATGTTGGTATATTAAATTCTATTTTGTTTTTGAAAAATCTGTTCAGAAAAATTTTTATCCAATAAAATATTGGCATTATGCAGAAAAATATTAAAACATACACAAAAAAGATTGCAATATCTAAATCTTTGTTATGATTTTTATAAACTGAATCTGAAACCATTAACTGAGATAAATTTTCATAACCGCAAATAGGGTACAAACATCTATATAAAAAAACTACGGCAAAAACTGATATCAAGGAGATTAATAAATAATCAAAAAGATTTAGTTTTGTCGTAGTTTTGTTAAACATTAATTTTGCCTTATTTTATAGCATCAGCACAATCAGAGCAAATACCGTCATCATTTAAGTCGCGGTATTTCCAGCAACGGCAACACTTTTCACCGTGTGCTTTTGTAACCCAAACTGTGCAACCTTCTTCTGTATATTCATTTAATACATTTTCTGGTTTTTCATCAGCAACTATTGCTTGAGATGTAATAAAAATATTGCAAAGTTCATCTTCACAAGATTTCAATAAATCTTTATTTTCGTCATCTTTAATATAAACAGCGACTTCTAGTGAGCTTCCAACTTTTTTATCTGCTCTTAAAGGTTCTATCGCTTTTGTTACAATAACACGAGTTTTCAAGATTTTTGCAAATTCTTGTTCAAGTTCTGGATTATTCCATTCTTCTTTCATTTCAGGCCAAGAAGAAAGTAAAATACTTTCCAATCCGCCTTTTTGATTTTCAGGAACATTTTGCCAAATATCTTCTGCTTGGTGAGGCATTACTGGCATGATAATTCTAACTAGGGCTTGTAAAATTTCATACATTACAGTTTGGCAAGCTCTGCGAGAAAGAGATTTTTTGCCTGATGTATATAATCTATCTTTTACAATATCTAAATAAAATGCGCTTAAATCCACCGCAGCAAAGTTTTGCAAGCATTGGAAATATTTGTAAAATTCATAACCTTCAAATGCCTCTGTTACATTTTCGATTAATTGATATAATTTGTGTAATGCAAATTTATCCAAATCTTTAAGATTTTGGTAATCAACATAATCTTTTTCAGGTTCAAAATCAAACAAGTTGCCCATTAAGAAACGTGCTGTGTTTCTAGTCTTTTTAAAGATTTCAGCAAGCTGTTTAACAATGTTATCACCAATTTTGATATCATTTCTGTAATCAACAGAAGCTGCCCAAAGTCTTAAAATATCTGCACCATAGTTTTTAATAATATCATCAGGCCTAATGTAGTTGCCTAAAGATTTAGACATTTTTCTACCATCTTCACCAAATACGAAACCATGAGTTAACACTTGTTTATAAGGAGCTTTTCCTTGAGTTGCAACTGATGTAAGTAATGAAGATTGAAACCAGCCTCTGTGTTGGTCAGAACCTTCTAAATACATATCAACAGGAGTATGGTTTAACTCATCAGAGCGTTTTTCAACAACTGCTCTCCAAGAAACACCTGAATCAAACCAAACGTCCATAATATCTTTTTCTTTACGGAAGTGTGTTTTACCGCATTTAGGACAAACAAATCCGTCTGGAAGAAGTTGTTTTTCATCGTATTTAACCCACGCATCAGAAGTTTCTTTTTCAAACATTTCAGCTACGTGTTCGATTGTTTCATCTGTAACGATAACTTCTCCGCAATCTTCGCAATAGAATACAGGAATTGGAACACCCCAAGCACGTTGACGTGAAATACACCAGTCTGTACGACCTTCAACCATGTTTGAAATTCGAGCTTCGCCTGATGCTGGAATAAATTTCACACCCTTAATTGCT
This sequence comes from uncultured Candidatus Melainabacteria bacterium, assembly GCA_934699705.1. Taxonomy (GTDB): domain Bacteria; phylum Cyanobacteriota; class Vampirovibrionia; order Gastranaerophilales; family Gastranaerophilaceae; genus UBA6984. The sequence goes on along the minus strand of CAKUXD010000005.1, from coordinate 26,747 downwards.
TTTAAGGCTTCATCTCTAAATTTGTCCACTTTTACAAACCATTGTGGAGTTGCTCTGTAAATTACAGGGTGCTTACATCTCCAGCAATGAGGATAACTATGTTGTAAATCTTCTGATGCAAGCAATGCACCACAATCTTTTAATTTATCTATTACAATTGAATTTCCTTTATAGTAAGGAATACCTGCCAAATCTCCTGCTTCTTCTGTCCAAACACCTTTTGAATCAAGTGGAGAATATACGCCAATTTTGTATTTGCAACAAACTTCATAGTCTTCAAGCCCATGACCTGGAGCTGTATGAACTGAACCTGTACCTGCGTCAAGTGTAACGTGTTCACCGCAAAGAATTGGTGATTTTCTGTCATATAATGGGTGAATTGGAGTTAAATTTTCTAAATTTTCACCTTTGCAAATGCCTAAAACCTTGATATCTTCTTCTTTCCAGTCAACATCTTTTAAGAAGTTTGCTAACAAACCAGTTGCCGCGTAATAAATATCATTGTTGTATTCAAAGAAGGTATATTCAAATCTTGGGTGAACGCTGATTGCTAAATTTGACGGAATTGTCCAAGGAGTTGTTGTCCAAATTACTGAATAAATATCTTTATCTTTGTTTAAGAAATCAAATTTTTCTCTTAAAGTTTTTGTGCTTTCGTCATCAAACTTAAATCTTACATAAATTGAAGTTGAAGTATGATCTGCATATTCAACTTCTGCTTCTGCAAGTGCAGTTTCACAAGAAGCGCACCAGTAAACAGGTTTTAACCCTTTTTCGATATAACCTTTTTTGTACATTTCGCCAAATACTCTAACTTGTTCAGCTTCGTATTCGCCGTCAATTGTTAAATAAGGGTTTTCCCAATTACCTAAAACGCCAAGTCTTTTAAATTCACTTTCTTGACCTTTTAAACTGTTATGAGCGTATTCACGACATTTTTGTCTTAATTCTGCAGGAGTAACTGCGTTACGACCGCCTTCAATATTTTTAACAACTTTGTTTTCAATCGGTAAACCATGACCGTCATATCCTGGAACATAAGGTGCATAATAACCTCTTTGAGATTTGTATTTAATTAATATGTCTTTTAAAATTTTGTTTAATGCAGTACCAACGTGAATTTTTTCTGAACTCAAATATGGAGGACCGTCATGTAAGATAAAAGAGTTTGTTTTATCTCTGTTTTCGGTCATTTTTTTATACATTTGATGTTCTTCCCAAAATTTTTGAGTTTCAGGTTCTTTTTTAGTGGCGTTTGCGCGCATGTCTAATGTGGTTTTTGGTAAATTAAGAGTATCTTTAAACTCTTTTTTTTCATTTTCAGTCATTTATATTCTTCCTCTATTCTAATTATATAATTATGCAGCTTTTGCTGTCTTTTTTGATGCAAAATAAGATAAAAGTTCTTTACGACGTTTTTCTCGTGCAATAAATTTATGCATTTTTTCATCATCAAATTGATTTTCCCAACGAGCAATAACAACAGTTGCAACGCAGTTACCGATTAAGTTAATAGTAGTTCTACCCATATCAAGAATATGGTCAATACCTAATAAAATTGCTACCCCAATAATTGGATAGTTAAATGTTGTTAAAGTACCCGCAAGTACAATTAAAGAAACCCTTGGAACGCCTGCAATACCTTTACTTGCAAACATTAATGCTAACATCATAGCAAGTTGTTGTTCAAGGTTCAAGTTAATACCTACTAATTGTGTTGAAAATAATACCGCAACAGATACACCTAATGTACTTCCGTCTAAATTAAAAGTATATCCTGTCGGCATAACAAAACTTACGATATTTCTTGGAACACCAAATTTTTCCAAAATTTCCATTGATTTTGGTAATGCGGCCTCTGAACTAGTTGTTGTAAACGCAAGTAAAATTTGGTCTTTAATTGCTGACATAAGTTTAAAGAAAGGTACTTTAACCAAATGACAAACAAAATGCAATACAAAAAATACAAATATTATAAGTGCTGTGTATAAACAGAATATTACTTTTCCATAACTTTTTAAAACGCTTATACCATTTATACCAATAGCAGATGCAACTGCGCCAAAAATACCAAATGGTGCAAAATACATTACATATTCCGTAAATTTAAACATAACTTTTGCAGTAGCGTTTAATACGTCTAACACAGGTTTTGCAGATTTTCCAACTGCACAAATTGCAACCGCAAAGAATAGTGAGAAAATAACTATTTGTAATAAGTTTCCGTCTGCCATAGCCTTGATTACTGAAGTTGGAAACATTCCAATAATCATGCCAGATAAGGAGTTATTAGGATTAATTGTCGCCATGTGTTGAGCCGCCTGAATATCATGCGCACTTGCTGCCACAACATTTTCTAATCCAACCCCAGGTTTAACAATATTACCCATGGCTAAACCAATAACCAAGGCAAAGGTCGTAACTATTTCAAAATAAATCAAAGTTTTTAAACCAATTTTACCAAGACTTTTAACATCACCATGTCCAGCAATTCCGACAACAAGTGTTGAGAATAACAATGGTGCAATAATCATTTTAATCATATTTAAAAATATTTTTGCCAAGGATGCTGTTTTTATTGCAAAAGCTGGAAATAACCACCCAACAAGAATACCTGCTATAAGTGCAATAAATATAAATGTAGTTAAATTAAACTTTTTCATCTAGTTCCTCTATTAATGTACCTATTGATATAATTATATTATAAAAATACTCAAAATTTAATCATCTTGATATCATCTTAATATAAATGTAAAGAAAACACTTGTTGAAAATAAAAAGGTTGAATAGATTTCTCTGTTCAACCTTTTTGAATGTTTATAACTGTTTATAAATAAATCGAGTTAATTATTAGTCATCAGCGTGTCCAGCTGTACCTAATACATCTCTCATTTTGTGCATAACCATTTCTTTAACTGCAGTTCTACCAGGTCCCATGTATTCGCGTGGGTCGAATTTTTCAGGGTGTTCAATGAAAAATTCTCTGATAGTAGAAGTCATAGCTAAACGTAAGTCTGTATCAATATTAATTTTAGCTACACCGTGTTTAGAAGCATAGTTTAACATATCTTCTGGAACACCTTGTGCATCAGGTAAGTTTCCACCGAATTTATTACATTTTTCTACGAATTCTTTTGGAACTGAAGAAGAACCGTGTAATACGATTGGATAATCTGGGTAACCAGCTTCAGCTAATGCATCTTTAATTTCTTTTAATCTGTCAAAGTCTAATTTAGCTTCACCTTTAAATTTGTAAGCACCGTGTGAAGTACCGATAGCGATAGCTAATGAATCACAACCTGTTTGTTTAACAAATTCAACAGCTTCTTTAACATTTGTATATTTAGCGTCTTTAGCATTAACGTTAACATCATCTTCAACACCAGCTAATTTACCAAGCTCAGCTTCAACAGAAACGCCTCTTTCGTGAGCGTATTCTACAACTTTTTTAGTAACAGCTACGTTTTCTTCGAATGGAAATCTTGAACCATCAATCATAACTGATGAGAATCCACCATCGATACAAGCCTTACAAATTTCGAAATCAGCACCATGGTCTAAATGTAAAGCGATAGGTACTGTTGTTGTAGCTAATGCAGCTTCAACTAATTTGATTAAGTATGTTTGGTTAGCATATTTTCTAGCACCTGCTGAAACTTGTAAAATAATTGGTGAACGAGTTTCTTCAGCTGCTTCTGCAATACCTTGTAAAATTTCCATGTTGTTTACGTTGTAAGCACCGATAGCATATCCGCCAGCTAATGCTTTTTTGAACATTTCGTTTGTTCCTACTAATTTTCTTTCACTCATTTGAGTTCTCCTATTTTTTGAAGTATAACTACACGATTATTTTAGTACAAAAAAGAATTTATGCAATATTATTCTCTGTGTGTAAAAATTCAGAAATTTTATAAATCTTCTTGCCAAGTTTATTTTTTTTGATACGATTAAATTGATGGTAGGCGAACAAAAAAAACTTTCAATAGCATTCTATTGGCACATGCATCAGCCAGTTTATAAACTGAATCCTGATAGTGATTACCTGATGCCATGGGTTAGAATGCACGCGGTTAAAGATTATTTGGATATGGTTTTATTGATGAATGATTATCCAAATTTAAAATTAAATTTTAACCTTGTGCCTCTTTTGCTTGAATCGCTTATAGATTATGGTGAAAACGAAGCTCAAGATGTTCATTCCAGATTAAGCACTTCAAAAATTGAAGATTTATCTGATGATGATAAAAGGTTTATTCTAAACAACTTTTTCGATGCAAATTTTCAATCTATGATTTCGCATCATGAGGTTTATACCACTCTTTATAAAAAACGAGTAGAGGATAATATTTATGATATTGACGCATATACAGACCAAGAATATGCTGATATAATGGCTTGGTTTAACCTTGCGTGGTTTGACCCAATTTATGGTGAAATTTATCCGGAACTTCAAGAGCTTGCCGACAAAGGTTGTAATTTTACGCTTGAAGATAGAATTAAAATTATAGATTATCAAAGAGAAATTATTCGTCAAATAATTCCGACTTACCGCAATTTTATGGAAGCAGGTAAAATAGAGATTACCACAAGTCCGTATTACCACCCAATTTTGCCAATTTTGTTAGATATAAAATGTGCGCATAGAAATATTCCAAATCCAGAAGTTTTGCCTGCAAATTTGAAAATGTCAAAAGATGCAATTGCTCAAACGAAAATGGCTTTGGATAAAATGGAAGAAATTTTTGGGCGCAGACCAAAAGGTATTTGGCCTCCTGAACAATGCGTAAGTTCTAAAACTTTAGAAATGTTAGCAGATTTAGGCGTAGAATGGACTATTTCTGACGAAGGAATTTTGGCAAACTCTATTAACTTTGAATTTGTAAGAGATTTCAGAGGGTATTTAGCAGACCCTTATCATTTGTTAAAAACTTATGAATACAAAACTCAAAACTCTAAAATAGATGTTATTTTCAGAGATTCTTTAATTCCTAATTTAATTAGTTTTGAATATCCTCATACAGAACCGCAAAAAGCTGCAAATGACCTTTATGACAGAATAAAAGTTATTCAGAGCAAAATTTTTGCTTCACCTGATGATGAACACTTGTTAACAATAGCAATCGACGGTGAAAATTCTTGGGAAAGCTATCCTGATGACGGTTCTGAATTTTTAAAAACAATTTATCAATTAATAGAAAATGATAGTACATTAGAAACTGTTCTTATAAGTGATTACATTGAAAAAGATAAAAATAAAAAACAACTTCCAAAGATTTATTCAGGTTCTTGGATTAACAGAAATTTTCAATTATGGATTGGCGAGCCTACAAAAAATCAGGCTTGGAATTTATTAAAAAAAGTTCGTGATGATTTTACAGAATTTGTTGAAGAAAATCCAGATAACCCAAATATTGAGAAAGCTCGTCAAGAATTGTATATAGCTGAAGGTAGTGATTGGTTCTGGTGGTATGGTGAACCAAATCATTCAGGACAGGACCATATTTTTGATTATTTATTCAGAGAACATCTGAAAAATATTTACAGATTTTTCAATTTACCAATTTTGCCAAGTTTAGAAACACCTTTGGTAACTTTAAATTTTAATCCGTCGAATATTCCGACAGAAGCAATGTCGCCAATTATGGACGGTCAAGACAGAATTGATGATGAATGGCTTAATGCAGGGGTAATTAATCTGCCAGATTTACCAAATGCAGAAGAAGCACGACTTTTTGAAAAAATAAAATTCGGATTTGATAAAGACAATCTTTATTTGAGATTTTATATAGATAAAGAGGTTAAAGAAAACAATACAAATGTTGTTCATCAGATGTATTTGTATTTCAGAAACAGAGATAAACGCCAAAACCTTTCAAATATAAGGCTTATCAATAAAACAGAAGACGTATATCAGTTAGTTCACGAAAAATTCAGCACAGAATTAAGACTTTCTCTTGTAAATGGCATGCTTAGACCTTTGCAGTTTTCAAAGTCTATGCAGGGCGGGTTATGGTATGTGCAAGACCCAGAGTCAGTAAAAGTAGCTTATGACAATGTTATAGACATAAGTATTCCTTTTGATGTTATTGATATTAACTATGGCGAAATGGTTGAATTTTTCTTTGCAACAGCAGATTTTGGTATAATGGAAACTGCAATACCGCAAGAGCTTTTATTAACAATGCAACGCCCAAAAGCTGATTAGTAAACTATTTGAATATAAACAGTTCTGGTTCTTGCCTTGTTATCAAAGTCGATTAAAACAACTTGTTGCCAAGTTCCAAGTTGTAAAGCGCCGTCTATAAGTGGAATTGATAGCGAATTACCCATAATCGCAGCTCTTACGTGCGCATATCCGTTACCGTCGTGCCAAGTGTCATCGTGGTGGTAATCTATGTTTTGTGGTGCGATACGTTCTAAAGCCTCAGGTAAATCTACCAACAACCCTGGTTCAAACTCAATTGTGGTTAGAGAAGCTGTACTTCCTGAAACATAACATAAGACAGTAGCGTCTTTCAAAGAATGTAGATACACGCTGTTTTGTACATTTTTGGTAATATCAATTATATCGGTAAAACCTTGAGTGTTGATTTGAAATTTTTCATTAATTACTGGCATAATAAAACTCCTTATTTATATATTAAACAAATGTGATTTATAAATATGCTTAATTTTAAAAAATCATCACATATTTTAACATTTGCAGTATTACAAGCTTTATTTATAATATTAAGTATTTTTACTATGTTAGGTTAGATATATATTTTAAGATTTTAACTGCAAAAAAAAAGGGCAGTTAAACTGCCCACGAATTTTTATAATTCAAATAGCGAGTGTAATCTTTCTGTAATATCTGAGTCTTGTATATCCTCAGTTATTTTATTCATATCAAGTGCCATTTGATAGTATTCGGCAGCTTGAGTTTTTTCACCTATCATTTCATTTGCACGTCCTGCATTGAAATATGCAAGTGTGTAAGACGGATTTAATTCAATAGCTTTTTCAAAAAATGGTAGTGCATCTTGAGCGCAACCTAATCCATCAAGATAAATAACACCTAAGTTATTTTGTGCGATATCAAAATGAGGGTTTAAATCAATAGATTTATGTAAAGCAACCATTGCTTCTTCAATCAAATCGTTTTCCCATAAGGCTAAACCAATTTTTGAATAAGCTCTGTAATTCTCAGAATTTGTATTAATAGCTTCACAATATGCGCGAATAGCGTTATCTATATCGCCATAAGCCATTAATGCGTCGCCTAAAGAAAGTTTTAAATCATAATTCTTTTCGTCTAGTTTAATTCCTTCCTGAAATTTTTCAATCGCTAAATCAAGATTTCCAAAAACTTCTGCATAAGTTGAACCTAAAGCATGGCAAACTATTGCAGTCCATTCGTTATCTGGATTGATACTTATTGCTGTGTTGTAATGCGAAATTGCATCTTCATATAACTCAGCTTTCAGGTAGGCATAAGCTAATGAATTGTGATAAAAAGGATTTGTTTTATCTTTTTCTAAGGCTAATTTAAACGCGCTTACTGAATTTAATTTATCGCCTTTATTCAAATATAAATGACCTAGTTCATAATAGATAAAACCCTCATCATCAGGATTTAATTCTAGTAATGAAGTGTAGTACTCAATTGTTTCATCAATCATTTCAGGAAAATATGTTTGAGTTAGAGTAGCTAACTTCAACAAATTATTTTTGTTTTTTGTATTTGCAGAAAGAGCTTTTTTATATGCTTCATAGGCTTCAATAGTCATGCCATCACGAAGTGAAACATCACCTATTTTTGAATAAAATATCTCTTTATGACCTGTTTTTTCAGCAGCAACATTATACAAACGAATTGCTGAATTTTTCATTTTTAAATTTTCTAAAAATTGTCCTGCTTTATTGTATGCAAATACAGATAAATCATCTTTTAAGGAATGAGTTAAGATTTTCAAAGATGGAATATCATAAGATAACATTACAGAGCCTGAAATAAAGTAGTATAAAAAGCTAATAACGTCTTTGAATTGAGCGCGTTTATTGTTCATTCTGTTTAAAATAGACATCGCAAGCATTAATCTTGGACGAGCTGATTTAAAACCTGATAAACTTACGGCTTTTTTAAATTCTTCTTCAGCTTGTGAATAGTTGTCTGCTAATTTATCAAAAAAACCTTTGTAAATGCAAGCATTTATTGATTTTGGAGAAAATGTTAAAGCAGTTTTGCATTGTTCAATAGCTGTATCAACATTAATTTCGCCTTTTTCCCACATTAAAAATGCCAATCTATAATATGCTTCTGGCAATTCAGGATTGTACTTTGCAGCATTTACGTAACCTTCGATTGCTGCGTTCCAGTCTTCTTCTTGTTGCTTAATCAAATATCTTTGATGTGCAATTTGAGCTATTTCTAATTCTTTTTGTGCTAGTTTTGTTTCTTCTTCAGATGCAAAAAATTGCTTCGACATTTGTAAAATCTCCTTGTGTATGTACAAAATCTTTCGGAAGTAAAAAAAACAAAGTTTAACATTTTAAATCAAAATTCATCTGTATAGACTAATTTCAAACTTTAAACTTGTTTGAAATAATTAATTATGATAATATTACATTGAGAGTTAAATTAGACTAACTGGAGAAGGAAAACATGAAAAGCTCAACATTAAGACGCGCGAATTTATCTAAAGAAAAGATTCAAATGCTTGAAGCTTTGGCTAAATACAGACGTCAAACAATGAATACTTCTAATGCTCCCGTAAAATGTGTTCCAACTGAACAATTAAAAGAACGCGAGTTGGATATTTTATGGGATAACTTCAAACAAAGAACGAAACAAGATAAATCACCTACTGTATATTTAATTACAGGTTTTATCGCAGGTGCAGTTGTAATGCTTATTATCACAACCTTGATAAGTTTTTCAATGAAAACAGTCAATGAATCTGTTTCTGATATTGCAGTTAAACCAGCAGAAACAAAAATTGAAGATACTGCAATAACATTTATTCCTGCTGATAAAGATATTACAACCGCGACCTCAGTAAAAGCAACAACTGGCAGTTCTCAAGAAACTTATACAGTGCAAAATGGTGATACTTTAGAAAGTATTATTATTAGATTTTATGGTTCATACAGAGTTGAACACGAAAAAGCTATTAAAGAAGCTAACCACTTATCAAATCCAAACGCTTTACAAATTGGCCAAAGGTTAATAATACCACTTCATTAATAGTTTAAACACAAAGTAAAAAAAGACCTCGATAATCGGGGTCTTTTTTGTTACAATTTGCCCAAAAGTTTTTTTTGGCCTATACTTAATCAAGTTATTAAGGAGTAGGTAAATGGAATTAGACATTATAAGACAAACAGACCCACAAGTTGCAGAACTTGTAGAAAAAGAATTAAACAGACAACAAGAAACCATTGAACTTATTGCAAGTGAAAACTTCACATCACCAGCTGTAATGGCAGCTTGCGGAACTGTTTTAACAAACAAATACGCAGAAGGAAAACCACATAAAAGATTTTATAACGGGTGCGATAACATTGATGCAATAGAGGAATTGGCGCAAAAAAGAGCATGCGAACTTTTCAAAATGGACCATGCTAATGTACAACCACATTCAGGCGCACAAGCAAATATGGCAGTATTTTTGTACGCATTAAAGCATGGTGATACCGTTATGGGTATGGATTTGTCAAATGGTGGACATCTTTCACATGGTTCACCTGTTAATTTTTCTGGAATGTACTTCAATATTGTAAGTTACGGTGTTAATGAGAATGGCGAAATTGATTATGATAATGTTGAAAAACTAGCAAAAGAACATAAACCAAAAATGATTATTGCTGGTGCAAGTAATTATTCCAAAATCATTGACTTCAAAAGATTTAAAGAAATCGCAGATATGGTGGGTGCATATTTAATGGTAGATATTGCTCACATTGCAGGTTTAGTTGCAGGTGGAGTTCACCCATCTCCAGCGCCTTATGCGGATTTTGTTACAACAACAACACACAAAACTTTAAGAGGTCCAAGAGGCGGAATTATTATGTGTAAAGAAGAACATGCTTTAGGCATTGATAAAGCTGTTTTCCCTGGAATTCAGGGTGGTCCGTTAGAACATATTATTGCAGGTAAAGCAATTGCTTTACTTGAAGCATCAAAACCAGAATTTAAGACTTATGCAGAACAAATTATTAAAAATGCACAAGCCCTTGCAAACGGTTTAATGGACGAAGGTCTTGATATTATTGGTGGTGGTACAGAAAATCACTTAATGACACTTGATTTAAGACGTCAAGGTAAAACTGGTAAAGACATGGCAAATGTTTTAGAAGTTGTTGGAATTACTGCAAATAAAAATACAGTTCCAAATGACCCACAAAGTCCATTTGTTACAAGCGGTATAAGACTTGGCACAGCAGCAGTTACAACAAGAGGATTTAAAGAAGAAGATATGACAGAAATTGCAAAAATAATTTCTGGCGCAATTTTCGCTTCAGATAACGAAGTTGCTTTAAAAAATCTTAAAGAAAGATCTTTAAAACTTTGCAAAAAATATCCGTTGTATAATTAAATAAAAACATCTTAAAATAGGAGATAAAACAATTCTTACTCTAGGACAAGCACAGGTACATATAATTGGCGCATTAATTTCCCTTATTTTGGGCGTATTCATTGTACCTTTAGTAATCGCATATTCAAAAAAAGAAGGTTTAGTTGACCTTCCAAATGAAAGAAAAATTCATAAAAAGCCTGTTTCAAGACTAGGTGGCGTGGCTATTTGGTCAAGTACAATGCTAACTTTCTTACTTTTGGTATTTTTAAGCTACTATCCTTATGGAAGCCTGCTTTCAGGTATTCTTTTGGGTGGTTCATTAATGTTTTTATTAGGCTTAATTGACGATGTTTATAACTTAAACGCAAAATTCAAATTATTTATTCAAATTGCAATTGTAACTATTGTATATCTTTTAGGCGTTAAAATTGATACAATTTATAATCCTTTTGGTGGAGTTTTTGAATTGGGCTTGTTATCTTATCCAATAACCCTTTTATGGATTGTAGGTATTTGTAATGCTGTAAACTTTATTGACGGTGTTGACGGACTTGCAGGCTCTGTAATTACAGTAAATTCAATCACTTTAGCGATTGTGGCAGTTTCAATGACACCATCAAATTCGATAAGCGCTTTAATTGCATTTATTTTAGCTGGTTCTATGCTTGCATTTTTGGCATATAATTTTAATCCAGCAAAAATATTTATGGGAGATTCTGGTGCGTTATTTGCAGGATTTTTGCTTGCATCACTTTCAATAACAGGGGTTATGAAAACGGCAACTTTGGCTATTTTCTTACCTTTTGTGGTTTTAGCAGTACCTATTATAGATATAACTTTCTCTAGTTTAAGACGTATTTTAAAAGGGACTTCGCCATTTGTGGCTGACGCAGAACATATTCACCACAAGTTGCTAAAAGCTGGTTTTTCACAAAATAAAACCGTAGCAATACTTACTCTTGTTGCAATTGCAGGGGGTGCAATCGCAACTGCTCTAGTAGGTTCAATTGGTCATTACCTGATTTATATGATAATTTTATTACTTATCATGTTTGGTTTAAGTTTGATTGCAATTACCAGAAAGAAAAATATTAATCCACTAAAAGACAATAACAACGAAGAATAAACATAAATTATAAATTATCTTGTCATTAGAAATATTATTTAGCGGATATATTTCTTATATAAATTCCATAACGTTTGAGGTTGGCGCAAAACCTTCATCAACAATACCTTGTGAACGTTTTTTACGATAAAGCATATCAACAAATGCTTCTAAACGAGTAATAAATCCTGCTTCACCAGTATGTTCATCAATTGTTAAGTTTAAAAGAGGCTTGCTGAATTGTTTAGAGCGTCTTGTAATTCTTTCAATCATTAAAGAATCAGGTCCACAACCGAATGCTGTTATTGTAATAATCCCGTCAATTTTATTATCTTTTAAATAATAACCTGCACAACCAGTCATTTCGGCTTCGTTAGCCCAATAAACTTGCTGACCTAAAGACGCAACGCCTTCTTGCAACTGCTCATCAGTTAATTGGAAGGCTGTATAAACTTTAACCCCCATTTTGTTAAGTTTATCAATAACTTTCATAGAGGCACGTTCGTCATAAATATTGTAAGCGTGAGAAACCAAAGCAATTGAAATTGGATACTCTTTTTCGTCTTTTTCTATCAATAATTTGCCTGAAGTTGCTTGTTTTAAGGCTTTTTCGTAAGACATACCTGATTTTAACATAACTTGAAAATTATTATAAACTTTCCAACCAGCTTTTGAGGCTTTTTTAATTTTAGCCATATCCATAATACCAAAAGGTTTTACGCACTCTAGTAAAAATTCATATAAACCTTGGTTTTTAGCTGATTTATCAAAAGTAGGTTCTATGATTTGAAAATCTTTTTTAACAACATTTCTTATTAAATCAGGAAGTCCTCTGATTTTTGAGCAGTTATAAATTTTTGGTGCAATTGATTGAATTGACGGAATAAAAATCTTTTCCACACCTTTTTCAATCAAATTTAAAACATGCCCTACAAATATTTTAACAGGCAAACATGTTTCCGTAACAACCAAAGATGAACCGCTTGATAAAGTTTTTTTAGTGGTTTTATCTGATAAAACTATTTCAATGCCTATTGCGTTAAAAAAACCATATAAAAAAGGATATATGTTATAAAATGATAAACCTCTTGGTATTCCTATTTTCATTTGAACCTTCTTCCAACTGTGTCTTATTTAATCATATACGAAACACAAAAATTTTTCCATACCCTTACCCAAAAAGTTATATTTAAATTATCCAATGATATAACCGATTTCGACAATGTTATAAAACGATTTAAAATACATAATCATAAAAAAGAGAAAAAAACACTTAAAAATAACATTAAATAAGGAGGTTTTAAAAAATGAAATTTAAAAAGTTAACAGTAGCAGCATTAATCGCATTAGGCATAAGTGCAAGTGCTTTATCAAATGCAATTGCGGCGTGTCCTTGTGGAGATAAGGCAGAAGTAAAAGCACCTTGTGAAAAGGTTAGCAAAAAATGTGATAAATGTCATAAACAAAAAACAAAATGTAAATGCAAAAAAGATGAAAACGAAAGATGTGCAAAAATGCCTCAACCGACATGTGCAAGTTGTGCATCTGCACAAACCACAGATAGAAAAGATATGAAACAAATTTACGGATATCCAAACGCTATTTATGGTACAAATAACTACATTGGCGAAAAAGCAAATTCAATAACATCTAGCGAAAATCAATTAGATCCGAATATTTCAGGCGCAATTATTTCCTCTGAAGGTTCAATGACTGGCGCTGCAAGTAAATTACCATATCTAAATTCAAATATGGATACAATTAATGGCGTAAACGTAAATAGCGATGAAAGCTATGTTGACGGAAGTTGCCCAATTGATATTCACACAGAAAATTCAATAGACGCACTAAAAAGAACATACGAGCCTTTTGATTTAAAATCAAATTTAAAAGGCATGACGGGAGCAGCTGCTAATTTACTAAATTATTTCCCTGATGTACCAGAACAACATTGGGCATCTTGTGATATCGACAAATTAGCTATGAATGACGTTGTTGTCGGCTATCCTGATAAAATGTTCAAACCAAACAGAAACGTAACTCGTGCAGAATTTGCAACAATGCTTGTAAAAGGATTTAACATGGATAGTTGCGCACTTGCACCAAAATGTATTTTCTCAGATGTACCTGCAAGCAACTGGGCAAATCCATTAATTGCAAAGGCAGTAGATGAAAACTTAATGAAGGGTTATCCAAACGGCAAATTTATGCCAAATAATCACGTTACAAGAGCAGAAGCACTTACTGCAATGGCAAAAGGTTTAAATAATTGTAGTATTGATGAATGTAAAGCTCAAGAAATTTTATCAAAATATAAAGACGGTTCAAAACTGCCAACTTGGTCGCAAATTCCAATAGCAACTGCAATTGAAAACGGTGCTTTATCTGATTTACCAAATTCAGACATGATTATGCCAAATAAAGCAGCTTCTCGTGCAGATATTGCTTCAATGTTACAAAATGTACGTGTAGCAGGCGGTTACGATAGCAACCCAAAAACTGCAAACTCAGCTTGTCCTCTTGATACTTCTAAACAAGCATATTTAGAAAATCAAGAAGTCGTAAAAATTCCAACCCTACGATTAGAATTTTTAGATCAAGTTAACGCAAAATCTGCACAAGTTGGTCAAAGATTTGCAGCAACAACACTTGAAGAAGTTACAATTAATGGTCAGGTTTACCCTTGCGGTTCTCGTGTAAATGGTAAAGTTATTGAAGTTATCAGACCAAACGGTAAAGACAAAGGTGCATTAAAACTTGCATTTACTGAAATTCAAAACGGTGATTGCAAGGCAGAATTACCAAAACAAATTTTAACTGCTCAAATTAACAAAACAAAAAATCCACACTTAGTAGCAAGAACACTTACATTCCCATTCACATGGGCTGGTGCACTTGTTGGTAACTCAGCAAGAGCCGTAGGTGGTATTGTAACTAACCTTGGTAACGCAGTTGAAAGCGTTTCTGGCGGTGTAGGTACATCGTTAGGTGAAGTTTCTCAAGGTCAATTTAAAGCCGCAGGCAGAAGTTTCGGTGATGCTATCGTAGAATCTGTTAAAGCTCCTGTTGACACAACAAGAACAGCTCTATCAGGTACTATGGGCTTATTCCAAACCTCAGGCGACGAAGTTGCTTACTTAGTTGACCCTAAAGGTGCAAAAATCTCTGCGGTTAACCCAAGAGAACAAATTACAATTGCATTCGGTTGTACCCAAGAGTAAAGCTATTTAATAGTCTTTACGCAGATGAGGGCGAATTTGACGAACGTCAAATTCGCCCTTCTTGTACTTTCAACATTTTTTGATATGTTTTAACAATTTCAAATACCAAAATAGAGCCAACACAAGCAGAAGAAATTCCAATACCAATCCAAAAACCAAGTAAATTTAAATGCATTTTAAAGGCTAAAAAAGCACCTAACGAAATTCCAATTAAAATGTAGCCAAAGAAATTTGCCAAAGATACCATAAAGGTTTTCTTTAATCCTTTTAAAACACCGCCACAAGAAACTTGCAAACCGTCAAAGCATTGAAATCCTGCAACTGCATACATAATTGGAGTTACAATTGCAATCAAAGTTGTATCGTTTGTAAAAATCCTTGCAAAAAATGATGGGAATAATGCGAAAAATACCCCACAGAACGCCATAAAGCCAACAGATAAAACAACCCCAGTAATAGAATATTTTTTCACATCAATTAAATTTTTAGCTCCGTTTGCAAAACCAACTTTTACCGCAATTGCGTTTGAAATAGAAAGCGGAATTACAAATGATGCCGTACTAATTACACTCAAAACATTTTGTGCAGCAGCATATACACTATCTACACGTCCCATAAGAATTGCCATAGAGTTAAAAGTTATAAATTCTAAACTTACAGCAACAGAAATTGGTAAACCTACTTTTACTAATGACGAGTAATATTTTGAACTAATTTTTTCAAATTTGAAATGAAAATAACACAAACAATATATAAATAAAGCAAGCCCCATAATAGTTCTGATTAACGTACTTGCAAGCCCCAAACCCATTGCGCCCATAGAAGGGATTACACCAAAACCAAAGGCGAATACCCAATTAAAAATTAAATTCAAAAATATCCCGATAATTGCAATAAAATTAGGGAAAAATACTATCTCATAAGCCTGCAAAAATTCCTTTAAGGCTGCGTGTAAATATCCGCCAAAAGCTGAAAATGCAAAAACAAAAGTATAAATTCTAATATCAGGCATTAATTTTGGATTAAAGCCCATATGCTCCATTAATGGAATAGTTGAAAAAATTAATAACATTGAGAAAAACGCAACTATTTGCGAAAATATTATTGTTGGATAAAAAAACTTTTTAGCAGATTTTTTAGCACCTAATCTATTTGACAAAACTGGCGAAACACTAATGATTAAACCAATTCCGAATATAAAAATTATACTCGTTATTGCACTAGAAATGCTTACGGCAGATAATACGTCAGTTGAATATTTACCCGCAACAAAGACATCACCTGCCATAATAAAGGTAAAACCAATTTGACCCATTATAATAGGCCAAGCTAAGTGTATTAACTCTTTTGCATACTCTTTGTAACTTTTTGTCATACTACAACTCAAAATTATCTTTATTCAAATATCTGTCGTTTCTAAAATGTGCTTGATAAGGTTTTGCTTTTTTCATTGCTTCCAGCCAATTAAAATAATTACTTTTAAAGCTTTCCATATCTTTGTTAATATATTGCATTGTGTAATATCCGTCAAAAGACTGCATTGCTCTGTAAATATCGCATTGAGAAGTCATTCTTGCGTTGCCAATTACGCATCTTGAAGCAATCGCATCAGTTTGTGTAATACGTTCATACTGATATTTTGAATAATCATTTATATTTTCCAATTGAGCGGTTAACGTACGTAATAACGTTAATGCACTTGTTTGTGTAGAATTTTTATATGAATGAATTATCAAAGTTCTATCCCAGTTTTGATACGTTTGGCCAGATGGCACATACTGAACGATTGTTTCATTACCTAAAGAACGATGATATGCCACAATCCAGTTTCCTGAACCATTTGGAAAATCGAAAGCTAAAGTTTGGTAAGCAAAAGTTGTACCAATACATAAAATAAAAAATATCGCTAAACTAAATATTTTCAAATGGAGATTTTTCATTTGCAATAATTACCTCAACTTTATCTTTTATTAAACTCTGAAAAACTTTTTTAATCAAGATTTCACTTTCAAAATGTCCGACATCAATTAAAACAATTTTAGAATCAACCGCACTATGATATTTTATATCGCCAGTAACAAAGCAATCACAGCCATATTGAAGTGCTTCTTCATACATATCCATGCCAGAACCCGCGCAGAAAGCAATTTTTAAAACTGTTTTTACGTCATTATTATTAACAATTCTTGCATTTGGCGATAATCTTTTAATTTTATTTGTTAAATCCTTCAAACTGATTTCTTTTTCAACAATTCGTAAAAAATCACCTTCAGGACTAGTGTGAAACCCTAATTCTTCTACAAAAATATCTGTTGTTCCGCCTAAAGTTTTGTCCATATTTGTATGTGCGCAGTAAATATCTATTCCTCTAAAAACTAAAGGTACTTTAAATAGAGGGTGGTGCGAAATTATCATATCGCAATTTTTATTTATAGCTTGTCGAAAAACTTTTTCATCAACAGTTAAAGCAATCATCACACGATTAATTTCAGTCTGATTTGTTTCAACAATCCAACCCGAGCAATCCCATTTTTCTTGAAATTCTGGTGGAGCAAATTGTTCTATAATATTTACTAAATCATACTTGTTCATGTTTTATAATCTTTTCAATTTCTTCAACTGCTCTATCTACTTCATCATTAATAACTTTATAATCAAAATGTTCGGCATTTACCATTTCTGATTTTACAGTGTTTAAACGTTTTTGAATAGCTTCTTCACTTTCTGTACCACGACCTCTTAATCTTTTTTCTAATTCTTCAATTGAAGGTGGTAAAATGAAGATTAAAACAGCATTCTCCATTTTATTCTTCACCTGTAAAGCGCCTTGAGTATCAATTTCCAAAAGCACATCTTCATTATTATCTAAGCATTGTTGCACAAATTTTTTATTTGTACCATAACAATTACCGGAAAATTCTGCCCATTCTAAAAACTCATCGTTATCTACGGCCTTTTTAAATTCCTCACGAGTTAAAAAATAGTAGTTTATACCATGTTCTTCGCCATCACGTTTTTTGCGGGTTGTACACGAAACTGATAACTTAAATTTTGGATTTTTTTCTAAAAATCTTTTTATTATAGTGCCTTTTCCAACACCTGAAGAACCTGATATTACAAAAAGTTTTTTCATTCTGAATACCTATTATTGCTTAACGGTTTCTTGATTTTGTTCTTCACTTACAACTTCTTGAGTTTGAAGTTTTTTAGATTTTACAGAACTATAAGCCATAATGATTAAACACATTACAATACCAATAATTGCTGATGAAATCCAGAATATAACTGCACCTAACCAACCGTTATTAAAATGTTTTTGGAAGGTATCAATCATAAAACCTGTGCCTGAAGCCGAAAGAACTGCACCAACATATCCGAACATGCCAGAAAAGCCTAAGGCTGCAGATGCTACTTCTTTTGACGTTGCTTCTAAAGCGCAAACACCGCCTAATAATAATTGAGGTCCAGCAGTAAATGCACCGATTAAAGCAGCTAAAATATAATCAAAGAAATCTATTTTATTAATGTGGAATAAGAATAAACAAATTCCTAAACCCATAAAGAAAACAATATTAATTGGAATTCTGCTACCTGATTTTGAACGGTCTGAGAACCAACCAGCTGCGATTGCACCGATTGAACCCACAACCGCTAAAGAGCTTAATTTTGCAGTTGCAATTGCAAGTGTATCGCCTTTATATTCCATTAAATATTTTACAAACCAATCTTCAGTACCAAAACGGATTACATAAACAAAAGCATACGCAATTGATAACAACCAAAGAATTTTGTTGCAAACAATGTATTTTCTGAACATTTCAAAATAAGACATTTTTGCTTTTTTAGTTTCTTCTTCTTTTTCGATTGGTTCATTTTTATAAACATCAATATCTGGTAATCCTAAAGATTGAGGTTTATCACGTAAAGCCCAGAATAAAGCTAAACCTGTGATTGTAACAATAATAGCTTCAATACCAAACGCGGTTTTCCAACCCAAATGACCAATTAAAATACCCGATAGCATAACAGTTGAAAATACGCCTAATTGGTGAGAAGTTGACCAAATAGACCATTTAGTCGCACGTTCTGATTTAGATAACCAATAAGATAGAGCCTTTGCAATTGGAGGGAAAATCATTGATTGAAACCAACCATTAGCACCCCAAAAGAAAGTTAAAACCCATAAAAGTATTGTTGCTGACGGCAATCCAAAAAATGAAACGTGTCCAGGAGTAATAAATACCGCACTATATGCAAAACAAAGGTTTGCAATTGCTGAAATTATCATTGCAGTAGGTAAAAAAGTTCTAACGTTACTTCTGTCTGCAATAATACCGTTAATAAATTTACCAATACCGTAAGTCATATACAAGGAAGAACCCAAAATACCTAATTGAGTATTTGTATATCCTAAATCTTGCCCAATAAATGGTAAGGCAACAGCAATGTTTTTTCTGCATAAATGAGCAATAATATATGCTATATAACAAGAGATAAAAATTCTTATACCCCAATGTTTATACATTTTATCAACTTTTGCTTTATCTTGAATTTCTTCTTTTATTGGGGGTTCTTTAAAGAAGTTTGTAATAATATTTGCCATTTTTATTTTCCTGCCTTAATTATTTGTACATTTCTATTTTCTGATATTTCTTTTCTTGCTGCTCTGATAGCTTCACGCTTGCATTCTTCTAAACTCATACCGTTGCAAAGTCTATCTACAAATCCGCAATTTAACTTTACTGCTTTATTTAAAGCACCAACTTCTTCCAAAATTTCTTTAATATCTTCAAAGTCATAATGGAAGGATTGTTTTGATTGATATACTAACATATCTCCGTTTTGAGATTCAATTGGTTTTCCTCCAAGTTCAAAGTATAGTTTGAATACTGACTTCAAATCCTGAAGCTCTGATTGCATTGTTGTAACGCTTTGTTGTATTCTCAAAAATCTTTCAAAAAGATATTCAATATTTTCTAATTGTTTATTTTCCCAATCATATTTTTGTAGATATAATTTTTTTAACTTAGGATAAGCAAGTGCCAAACTCATAGCATCAGCCATTGCTCTATGGTGATTAACAAGTTCAACTTTAAATTTCTTGGTTAAAGCGTCAAGCCCATGAGAGTCCATTTCTGGATAAACTTCTTTGAACATATATTGAGTATCAATACGTTCGTTTTCAATAGGTTTGCCAGTTGTTCTTAAACTTGCTTCGTTCAAATAGCAATAATCAAAGATGGCATTATGCGCAACAATCGGATAATCACCAATAAATTCTAAGATTTTTGGCATAATTTCTTCTTCTGTCGGCGCATCTGCGACCATATCTTGTGTAATTCCATGAATTGCTATTGAAGATTTTCTTATATGCTGTTGAGGGTTAATAAGAGTTTGAAATTCGTCTTTAACTTTGCCATTTTCAAGCCTTACACCAGCGAATTCCACCATTCTTTCTTTTGTATAATCAAGACCTGTTGTTTCAGTGTCTAAAACAATTTCTATAACTTTTTTTCTAGCCATTTAGTTTCCTAATTTAATCTTTTTCTAAAATAAATATGTATAATTTAATAATAGCACAAAAATAAATTATATGCTAAAATAAACTAAGTTATAAAGGAGATTTAAACATGTCAAACGCAAAAGATGTAAATGATTCAAATTTCGAACAAGAAGTTTTACAAGCAACAACACCAGTTTTAGTAGATTTTTGGGCTACTTGGTGCGGACCTTGCAGAAAATTAGGCCCAGTTTTAGATGAAATTGCTAACGATTACGCTGATAAATTGAAGGTTGTAAAAGTTAACGCTGATGAATGTGCTGAAACGGTTAAAGCTAACTCTATCAGCGGTTTACCAAGCCTTTTGATTTTCAAAAATGGTGAAGCTGTTGAAAGAATGGTTGGTTTAATGCCAAAATCTACAATTGTAAATAATATCGAAAAGCATTTATAATTTTTAGATTAAATTAATAGATACCGCAATAAATTCGGTATGACGAACAAAAAAGAATACGGTGGCTTTCAGCCACCGTATTCTTTTTAATATAATTTATCATTATGAGTATCACTACCCACAAATCATAAATCACTATTTTGTTTTACCAACATAGAATGATGCATTTATATTAGCGTTCAAAATTGTTTTGCCAACTTCGATTGGAGCTGATTCTTCAACACCTGCATCTGCACTTACTGACATTAACGCTTTTGATCTCATTGCATAATTTACATAAGGTCTTGCAGTTGTATCAGAACAATTTGTATTCATTGATTTTAAACCTATTGTTTGCATGTTTAAAGGTTTTAATGCTGAATTTGCACGTTTACTAGCTTTTTTAGATAATTCAGCTAAAAGTGCATTACATTCATTTTCATATTCAGTAGCTTTAAATGTTAAATTTGCAACTTCTGTGATACCTTTTGTTGAGGCAATATTGATAAATTTAGCAACCGACATTGTATCTTTAACAAAAACGATTACTGAATTTGTAACAGTATAACCTTTTAAAGTTTTTTTGCCTTTTGAACCATATTCATAATTTGGTCTTACGCTATAATTAGAGGTTTTAATATAATCGCCTCTATCAGTTTTTATAGCTGATTTTAAAGCGTTATATAAATTTTCTGAATTTTCTTTATTTTCTTTTATTGCCATTTGCGAGTCTTTATTAACCGTTTCAACAGTAAAAGTCATTTGAAAAGCGTTAGGTGAAATTTCTTTTGTACCTGACAAATTAATATCAATTGTTCCATCGCCAACTGCTCCCGCAAAAGTCGCACCAAAAATAACTACAAAAAATGATAAAACTGTAATAACTATTTTTTTCATTGTTAAATCCTTTCTTTTTCAAAAAATTATAACAAAAATAAAAAATAGTTTCAATAAAAACTGAGGTTATATTTTTATGGCAACAAGCAAACCTGCTGGCAAATCTAAAATTTCAGACTGATAATTTGGATTACCTGCAATTGCGTCTAAAAAAGGTTTAACCTTAGGGGCATGAGAAGTTACGTTATCCGCAGTAATTATACCACCTTTTGGAATATGTTTATCTAATAAATTAAAATAATCAATATACTGACCTTTATTTGCGTCAATAAAAACAAAATCTATAACTTCATCTTCAGGTAATCGTTCAAGAATTCCAATTGCAGACCCTTCTTTTGTTGTAATTACATCGCTAACACCACAAATTTTAAAGTTTTCTTCTGCAAGAAGTTTTCTTTTTTCATAAAATTCAATAGTCGTTAAGTGTCCACCATTTTCTTTTAAGGCTTTCGATAGCCAAATTCCTGAATATCCGTTTGAAGTCCCGATTTCATAAGCGTTTTTCGAGCCTGAAATTTTAATAAGCATATTTAAAAAATTACCAGTAGAACGCGCAACATTCCAATATTCATTTTGCGTTTCTTCTAATTTTTTTAAAACTACTTCTGTTGTCGAATCCATTATCATTTGTTTATCTTTTTAACCTTTTCTGTAATTACAATTTTGCTAACAGGAACATCTATTTTTGAAGTTTTAATAATTTGTTTTTTGCCTAAATCAAGGATTGAATATTTTCCACCTCTTGCGCCAGTAATAATCGCAAGATTTGTATTATTTATTCTTGTAATCTTTGTAGGAAAAGAATTCGTATCTAAATTGATTATAGACGACACCTTGTCATTTTGTGTGTTTAAAACTTGAAGAACGCTATTTTGCGCGCTTAAAATATATAAATTGTTATTAAATAAAAATAAATCAACTGGTTTTGGCGCAACATCTAGCTCTTGAACACTTAACATAGTTGCATAATCTACGATTGCAACTTTATTTTTTGTTCTGCTTGCTAAATAAATTTTATTTTGAGAATAGGCAATAGAGGAAATATTTGGGAAAATACCGATTTCCTTAATTAAGAAATCATTGTTCAATTCAACAGCCCAAACATCGTTTGTTTTTTTGTCAACATAAATTAATTTTGAAGAATCAGGCGTCAAATATAATTTCGTACATCTTCCGTTGACCTGAATTTTTTGTTTCATCAACATTGTTGCTAAATCAATTACATAAATTGAAGATGTTTCAGGGACAGTAACGTAAGCCTTTTTATTAATTAAGTCCATAACAATTTCTTCAGGTTGAGCATCGAATTCAAAAGTCTTAATAACCGCTTCATCAGCCAAAGAAATAACATTTAATTCTGGTATATCAAAATTTGTTATCATTAAAAATCTGTCATTATATGACTTCAAATCAATAGGAATAGAGTTCATACTCAAGGCGTACTCTGGTTTTGAACTTTCTGTCGGCACTACGTGAATATTTTTTGATTTACACGTAATTAAATACATGTTTTTATTTTTCAATTGTTGAACGGTTGAAACCAAATCTTTTTTTACCGTTGTATTTGTAACTTTTTGAACTTCAACAAACTCTGAATTAACCTTCAATCCTGTTTCTTGTTCAGTTGCAATTCTCAAACTTCCAACAATACTTTTAATATTGTCAGGAATAATTAACCCTTTTGGAACAAGCATATCTTGTGGCAATAAGCCTGTTCGAACCTCTAAAAATGGCTCTGATTGGTAAAGAACAGTTCTTTTTCCGTCTTTTTCATCAATAACCTTCAGTAATGTAAAATCGTTGTTAAACACTACAATATCAGGTAAATTTTTTAAGTTTTTATTTTGTGGAGCAGTTTTTTTAATTGAAATATTTTGAGGTTTAATTATTTTTGCTGGAAATAAAGGTAAATACAATGTATTATCAATTGTAATCAACCCATCAAAACGAATTTCAGCTTTTGGAAAATCTTTTTTAATATAATTTGTTATTTCATCAGGAATTTTAGTCGCAAAAGCAGACGAAACATTTAAAAATAACACCATTACTAGCACTAAAAACTTACGCATTATTGGAAAACCCCTTTAACTTTATCTCTTAACGAATCCTGAGCTTTTCGCCCTGTATTGATTTCAAATAATCGTTTATAAAGTTGTCTTTCTTCCGCATTAATTTTATCAGGAGTTTTAACTGTTACAACAATTATATGATCGCCTCTATGGCTTGGTTTTTGGATATGAGGAACACCAGCCCCCTTAATTTTAACCATATTGCCACTTTGAATACCTGCTTGAATTTGAACTTTTCTTTCTCCGTCAAGAGTTTTAACCATAATTTCATCACCTAAAACAGCTTGTGCAGGAGTTATATCAAGTGTCGTAATAATATTTATACCGTCGCGATTGTAATAATCAGAAGGTTTTACATGAATAACTACGTACAAATCACCAGCAGGACCGCCATTTGTACCACAATCACCTTCACCAGACAAACGCATTTTAGACATATTATCTACGCCAGCCGGAATTTTTATTTCCAATTTCTTTTCTTTTTCTACTTTACCTTGACCTTTACAAATTTCGCAAGGTGTTTCAATTTTTTTACCAGTACCTCTACAATCAGGACATACCGCAACTTGAGTAAAGTGTCCTAAGATTGTTTGAGTTGTTTGTTGAATTTTACCTGCACCGCCACAAGTTGGACAAATTTTTGGTGAAGTACCAGCTTTTGCACCAGAGCCGTTACATTCAGAACAAACCTCTAAATGATCTATTTTAACATCTTTTTTGCATCCAAAAACGGCTTCTTCAAATTCAAGTTCAACATCTAAACGCAAGTCATCACCCTGCTTTGGCGCATTTGGATCAGCCTGGCGTTGAGAAAATCCAAAACCTCCAAAAAATGATTCAAAAATATCGTTCAAATCACCAAAACCACCTGCAAATGGACCACCTGTATCAAAACCAGCATTTTTTAATCCATCTTCACCAAAACGGTCGTAAGTTGCGCGTTTGTCATCGTCCATTAAAGTTTCATAGGCTTTACCGATTTCTTTAAATTTTTCTTCTGCATCAGGTGCTTTATTTACATCAGGGTGATATTGACGCGCCATTTTTCTGAATGCGCTTTTTATTTCGTCTTTTGAAGCATTTCTATCCAGCCCTAAGATTTCGTAATAATCTGCCATTTTTCCAGCTAATTCCTTTTTCTATTCTGCGGTTGCTACATTTACTAAAGAGGCACGTAAAACTTTATCTCCGATTTTATAACCTTTTTGAAGTTCATTAATAATTGTACCTTCTGGGTGTTCACTTGTTGGAGTTTGCATTACGGCTTCGTGGAAGTTAGGGTCAAATTCTTTTCCTTCTGTTTCAATAGTTTCCAACCCTATTTTTGTTAAGGTATCTTTCATTTGTTTTAATACAAGATTAAAACTATCTTTGATTTTTTGACAATCCTCAATATTTTCAACAGCTTTTTGGCCTCTGTCAAAGTTATCTAATACTTCAATTAGTTGTTTTAAAGTATTTTCCGCGCCATATTTTAATAAGTTTTCACGTTCTTGAGCTTGACGTTTTCTGTAATTATCAAAATCCGCAGCAAGGCGAATATATTGATTATTCAAATTGTCATATTTTGCTTGAAGTTCATTATCTGGAGAAGTTTCTTCCGCTTTTTCTTCTGATTTTTCTTCTTGTTCTTCAACTTTATCTAAATCCATATCCTTGTTAAATGGATTATTTTCAGTATTTTTTTGTTCTTCTTGTTTTTTCTTATGTGCCATAATTTCACCTACTTACATAAAATATTATACAATTTTAATTATACGTTATCAATTTATATAAACAAGTTAAATTTATTTTTTTTTAATATTGTTGCTAAAATATTAAAATTTCATTAATAATTCGGCAAAAATTTAATTTTTGAAGTATAAATATAATATTAAAGTTTAGGATATTACAAAGTAGGAGGCATAAAAATGAAAATTAGACCAATCGGCGACAGAATTGTAATCAAAGTTATTGAAGATACAGCACAAACAGAAGGCGGAATTTTTATTCCAGATAGTGCAAAAGAAAAACCACAAAAAGGTGAAGTTGTAGCAGTTGGCGAAGGTAAAACTTTAGACAGCGGTGAAAAAGCACCTGTTGCAGTTAAAGTTGGCGAAACAGTTATTTATGAAAAATACGCTGGCAGAGATATTAAAATTGACGGCGAAACATTAAAAATCTTGTCAACATCAGACGTTTTAGGGGTGCTTGAAGCGTAAGTGAAGGAACGAAGCAATCTTTGATTGCACAGGCGGAAAAGGCGTAAGCCGATGTGGAGTCTGCATATAACAGACAAAGACAAAATAAAAGTTATTACATTATTTTATAAAGGGAAATGAAAATGGCTAAAAAAATTGTATTTCAGGAAGAAGCTAGAAAATCATTACTAAAAGGTATTGATGCAGTAGCAGACGCAGTAAAAGTTACATTAGGACCAAAAGGCAGAAATGTAATTTTAGAAAAAAAATATGGTGCACCACAAATCGTTAACGATGGTGTAACAATTGCAAAAGAAATCGAATTAAAAGACGGTTTAGAAAATGCAGGCGCACAATTATTAAAAGAAGTTTCTTCAAAAACAAACGATGTAGCTGGTGATGGTACAACAACAGCATCAGTTTTAGCTCAAGCAATTGTTAGAGAAGGCTTGAAAAACTTAACAGCTGGAGCAAATCCAATGTCAATCAAACGCGGTATTGATAAAGCAGTTGAATATTCAGTAGAAAAAATTAAATCTATGTCAAAAGCAGTTAATACAAAAGAAGAAATTGCACAAGTTGCATCAATTTCAGCAGGTAACAACTCAGAAATTGGCGAATTAATTGCAGAAGCAATGGAAAAAGTTGGTAATGAAGGTGTTATTACAGTTGAAGAAAGTAAATCTTTCGGTACAAACTTAAAAGTTGTAGAAGGTATGCAATTTGACAAGGGTTATATTTCACCATATTTCGTAACTGACGCAGAAAGAATGGAAGCAGTTT
>CAKUXD010000004.1 GCA_934699705.1 uncultured Candidatus Melainabacteria bacterium | reverse complement strand
ATTCCTAAAAAAATTATAAAAAAGATAGGTTCGACAATATTTATTATAGAGGAACGCTTTAATGAATGGGTTGAAAAAGATGATTAGAGGTTAAATAATAGAAATATGACTATTACAAAAAGAAATGGTAAATATTATTGCAGATTTCAAATAAATGGAGAACGACACCACTACTTATGTAGTGGTGCTTCTTCAGTTAAGGAAGCAGAAAAAATAGAAAATGCTTTTAAATATAAACTACAACAACAGCAAAATGGTGTTATTCCAAAAGAAAATAAAAAAGTTAAACTTAGTTTATTAATAAAACTGTATGATGAATATGGTAAAATAAATAAATTGTCTTATGGGCGTGATTCCTTTGGAAAATATATCGGTGAATATTTTAACGTAAATACAACAGTAGATAAAATAAAAGCAGAAAATATAGAAAATTTTAAAATATATTTAAAAACTACTAGAAATAGTAGTAATTCAACAATAAATAAATATTTATCAGCATTAAGTAAAATGTTTAATTTAGGAATAAGTAATAAGTTAATAAAAGAAAATCCTGTTAAAGAAGTAAGAAAACTAAGAGAAGATAATTATAAGATTAGATTTTTAACTGTTGCAGAAGAACAAAAATTATTTAGAGTTATAAAAAGAAACTTCCCTTACTTAGAGCCAATTGTAATTTGTGCATTACAAACAGGTATGAGACGAGGTGAAATTTTAAATTTAAAATGGGAACAAGTTGATTTTGACTATGGGTATATTGAACTATTACAAACAAAGTCAGGAAAAAGTCGTAAAATACCTTTATCAAAAACATTAAGAAACGCATTGGAACAGATTGATAGAAAGACGGAATATGTATTTGTAAATCCTTTAACTAAAAAACCTTATACAGATATACATAACAACTTTAAAACAATATTAGAAAAAGCTAAGATTGATAATTTCAGATTTCATGATTTAAGACATACAGTAGCAACACGCTTAGTTGAAAAAGGTATTGATTTAGTTGTTGTTAAGGAAATTTTAGGACATTCAAAAATTGATACAACACTAAGATATGCACATGCAGTGCCAAAAAGAAAACTTGAAGCCATAGAAGTTCTTAATTCATATAATTAGGATATTATTCAAATCAATAAATGGACATAGAGTGGACATAATAAAATTTTGACAAAAAATAACAAGACCTAAAAGCCTTGTTATAAATGGAGCGGAAGACGAGACTCGAACTCGCAACAACCTGCTTGGAAGGCAGGGACTCTAGCCATTGAGTTACTTCCGCAAATATATTCAATTGTTGTTTTTGTTTTGTAACTCAATGGCTTTAATTTGACTTCTGTTCGTCAAGCCTCACCGTGGAGTTACTTCCGCAAATATATTCAATTTATTTCTTTGTTTATATTCTAATATAAATCTAATATAAAATCAATCTTTTTATTTTATAAACAATTTTATTTATTCTTCAGATTGATCTTTTGGTCTATAAATTCTGGATAATTTTTAATCTATTGATTGATGTCGTTTCTCTAAAAAAAATATACACTAATAATGTCAAAGGACAGACATCAGAAGATGTGTTAATGAGATACGCAAAAAGGGGTGGAATAGTGAGACGCTTAATTACAGCATTATTTATTTTAACAGTAATTAATTTATCTGCTTATGCTGGAACTACAAAAGAGAACATTTTAAATTCAATTCAAATTGATTCTTTAAAAGATACATATACTATTACTTTGAATACTATGAGCGAAGTTGATGTTAAGCGTACTATTCAATCACAAAACAACATGATTTTAACAGTTAAAAATGTAAAACCTGCTAAATCATTAAATACGATTTACAAAAATGCGGCAGAAGTTGATAGCGTTATGGTAGAACCTGTTGGAGATAAAGACTTAAATATTTCTATTCAGGCTAAAAATATTTCTAATTCTGCAATTACAGTAGAAGCAGAAGAAACAGAACTTCAAGCTATTAATAACAAATCAGTAATAAAACCTAAAAAACAAAAGAAAGAAAAAGGTGAATCAATTACTTTATCTGCACCTATGGATAGTTATATGCCAGTTTATGATGAAGAAATTGATGAAGAAGACGAATCAGGCATGGGTGTTGCAACAGGATTATTTGCAAAAATTAAAGAAATTTTCTCTCAAGGTAACACTTCAAACATCGTAACTACTGGTTTAATCGGTTTAATTTTATTCTGCGGTATTAAATTATTCAAAAAAGAAGAACCTGAAACAGTTGTTGGTTTAGCTCAAAGTCTAAAAGAAAGAGAAATTAATTTGTATAAAGATTTATCAATGCGTCGTCAAGTTGCAGGTCCTATGTCATTGGAACGACCAGCATCGACATTACCAATACAAAATCCGCAACCGATTGTAAATCAGCCTACAAAACCAATGATAAATGCAAATGCGGGTTATGGCATGCGAGCATATCAGGCAAGCAACAAAAATCCGTACATGACAACAGATATTATGACAAAAAAAGCTGTTTCTCCATCGCAAGTTGCACAAGCGCAGGTTAAACAACAACCAGTGCAACCTAGAACAATGTCAACGGTAGGTTCAAGAATTAATGTAGGCATGAATAGACCAATTCAAAATTCAACAAATACAGTTGCAAAAGCATCAAACATTGATAGTATGAAATTTTTAGAATCAATGACCAAAATTTATGAAAAAAATGGTCGCGCAGACTTGGCGCAGGGGATTAAAGCGGGAATGCTTAAAGCAAAATCGAATATATAGGAAAAAACAGATAAATTAAATAAACACATGACAACATTAACACATAGGGACTAACGTCCCTTTTTTATTATGTAAAACAATTGTAACGAAATGTTAAAATAGCCTTAAAATCACTAAAGTTCATGTTCTTGAGTGTCGATATATGAATTGTAGGAAAAGTGTAATGTAATGAAAAGGTCGTGAACTATGAGTAATCCTTTTGACGCAGCAAAATCAGAATTAAAAGCTATGAAGGCCGAAGGCAGATATACTTCTTCATTTGAGTCAACAAGTCGAATGCTTGGAAGTGTAGATAAAGAATATGGCGATTCTATTTTTATGAATAAAGTTGACGAGCTTGCTAAAAATGGCAAGAATGAAATGTTGGCTGAAATTAAAAGACAACGTAAAAAGGAAGCTTTAAAGACTACATTGTCGACAGTAGGCTCAATATTTGGTGCAGTAGCATCTACTGCTCTTTCTGCACGAGCAATTTCTGGGGCAACAAAAAATATTTCAACTGGTCCTAAAAAGGCAGATTATGAAAACATGACTGATACCCAATTAGTTTCAGAATTAAGAACTGCGCAATCAGATATTTCTAAATTTGATGCTGCAGCTATGAATGCTAAACAAGCATACGAAACAGCAAAAGGTCAAAAAGAAGGAGCTGAAAAAGCTATTAATGGTGAAAATGGTACGCAAGCAACAGTTGATAAATATAACAATAAGCAAGATGCTCACAGTTTGAAGATTGTTGATTTACAAGCTGATATAAAAACTTCAGAAGGTGTAATTTCAGGATATAGGCAAGATATTAAAAATCTTCAAGAATATACAACTGATGAAAACGGAGCCAAAGTAAAAAATCCTGAGTATGATACACAAAAAACTGAATTAGAAAGAAAAATCAAAGAAGAACAAGATAAAATAGATAATATTAAAAACAAAACAATTCCAGCAGAAGAAGCTGCATATAAACAAGAAAGAGCAGATGCGATAAATGCTAATAATGCTCAAAAAGATGCGCTTAGTAAGGCTGAAGATGAAATGAATAGGCAATTAAAACTTCAAAGGGCGAATGAACAACAAGCGTCAGATGCGAGAAAGAAAGAAACTTTGATTGAAACAGAACAAACAGAGAGAACTGACAAGAAGAAAGATAAAGATAAAAAATAAAAATTTAAAATAACAAAAAAGCGCCGAGATTTTTAATCTCGGCGCTTTTTTCTTATTGTTACAAAATGTTAATAAAAACCTAATAATATTAAAGTTTCATGTTTTTTGTTCCGACATGTATAATGTGTAAGTAGTGAAAATAGGCAAAGGAGTAAAGATATGGCAAATGGAATTTCAAGTGGTGATAACGCATGGAGAAGAATAGCAGTTGATGCTATGAGTGATGCAGACAGAGCAAAAAGTGCAAACATTGGTTCAGATATGAACTCAATGATAAACCGAGCAATAGAAAATGCAGACAAAATTCAAAGAGATATTGATGATTCAATTGAAGATGCAAAAGAAGCGGCAAAACCGACTGCTTTAGATTATGTTAATACAACATTAGAGGGCTTGGCAGGTATTGCAAAAGCGTTTGGTAGTGCTGTAGGTACAGCAGGTTTTTCTGGTAAAGACGGTGCTGTAAGTACATCTGGTCAATCACAAGTTCAAATGTCTTTGGATAGTGCAATCAATAACTATAACGAAAAAAATCCAGCGACAGTTACTGCTTTACAATCAGCAGTAGATGCTGCAACTGCAAGACAAGCAGAAATTAACAAAGATTTACCAAACTTAGAAAAAAGACGTGAAACCTTTAAAGATACAGATGATAAGGCTCAATTCTTTAAAAACGAAACAACAGAAGCATTAAAGAATAATGCAGATATTGTTGATGAGCAAAATAAAATTATTAAACAAAACGAAAGTTTTGAAAGTCAATTATTAGATAAAAACCTTGTTTTAACTTCTCAAAAAGCTGATGTTCAACAAGGTACTGACGCTGCTGAAGCTTCAAAAGCCGAAGCTACTGAACAAAAAAATTCACAGGAAATTCAAATAAAGAACCTTGAAGGACAAAACGTCAAGGTTACAGAAACTAAAGAAGGTGCTATTCAAGCTTACCAAGGTGCTCAAGCAGATGTAAGTAAGTATTCAGGAGAAGTTAATGACTTAAACTCTCAAAAGGGCACTTTAGAAGGTGAATTGAATACTATCAAGAACGATACGACTACTTATACAAAAACAGTAACTGAAACTGATGCTAATGGTAATACAACTACAAAAACGGTGCCTGATGAAGCAAAGAGAAAAGCAGCAATTACTGCAAAACAAGCAGAAATCGACGCAGTTGCGGATAAAATTACAGCTGCTGAAAAAAATAAAAAAACTGCTGAAGCAAGAGCTAATGAAGCTGCTCAACAAATTCAAGTAGGCAATCAAACATTGGCTCAATTGGCAGAACAAACGGCTCAAGCAGAACAAACTAGAGATAATGCGATTGCAGGTATTCAACAAGCAGTTAATAATATCACTGCATTGAAACAACAAGATACAGAAATATCTGCTAATCTTCAAAATATTTCTACAAACTTGAAAAATGTTGGTACTGAAAATGCGAATGCTGAATCAGCTGCCGCTATTGTAACTGCTGCAAACAAAGATATTAACGAAATGCAGTTAGATACTCAAAAAGTAGCAGAAACTGCAAAACAAACTAAAAAAGAATTAGATACAAATATTAAAGCTTTAACAACTGAGAAAAATGCTTTAGATAAATCGTTAAAAAAAGCTAATAAGAAATTAACAAGTGCATCAAAAGCAGATGGTAAAGCTGAAGATACAAAAGATAAGGGTGATGTTGCAGCTTCTACTACTGCTCCTACTACAAGTACTTCAAGTACAGATATGATGAACAAATACTTGCAAGACAAAAGATTTGAAGGTATGGGCTACAAAGCAAATGCTGATGGCACATATTCAAAAGATGGAAAAACTTATATTGTAGTTGGCAATAGATTACAAGAATCAATGTTCACCTTGAAAAAACCTGAGTTTCCTAAATTATCTTTTGGTGGTGGAGATTACAAATCAAAAGTTGAAGCAACAACAAATGAAGAATAAGTTAAGTTATTAAATAAAAAAAATACCTTGAGATTACTCGAGGTATTTTTTTTATATTGTTTATTACACGCAGTAATTATTTTTCATAAAGAACAAATCTTGAAGCATATCCGTTAGGCATTAATTGTTGACCTTTGAATATTACTGAATATTGGTCTGAAATGTATGCGTTTTCTTCAGTACAAGAAGTTGCGCCACTAGCTAACGAGTCGTCAGAATCAACAGTTGATGTTGTACCTGCTGCAGCGTCCCATTGACAGTGTGATAATTTATTTGGATTTTTTAAGCCATTAACGTCAATAATAGCATTACATGTGTTACCTCTTAGGTTACCTGTATTTGTACATTTTTCAGTTTCTTTGTTGTATGACAATACCATACCATCGCTAAAGAACATTGTGTAGTTATCGTTAGCATTATCACCGAACATTTTTTTAGCTTCATCATAGTTATCGTCATCAACACCGATTGTTTTTACAACGTGCATTCTTTTTGAAAGAATTTTGTAAATAGAATCTTCTCCATCACCTGCGTTTGAATCACCAAAGTCAATGTAATCAAGTGCAACTGACATTGTTACTGCTTGGTTAACTACTGATAAGATTTTTTTGAAAGCTGTCTTAAATTCAGCTTTACCTGTGTTTGACATTAATGTCGGAATTGTCATAGCAGCAACTACACCGATGATACCAAGTGTAATCAAAACTTCTGCTAATGTGAAACCTGCGTGTTTTCTCATAGTTTTTGCCTTTCTTTTATTAATCTTTTTTATTGTTTTTTAACAAATATGCTTATATTGCTTATCGTAGCAGATTAAAATAACTAAGTCAAGCATTTTTACATAAAAAATACTGCATTTTTATTAAAATCAATCAGATAACGTATTAACATAATACCACAGAATGATAAAAATATAACTCTAAAGTATTAGTTCTAATGAATATTATTTACAAAACTTCATAAAAGAGCATTTATTTAGTATAAAAATTTATTGATTCTGCGCTTAGAAATCCGCTTGTCCAGCAGTTTTGCAGGTTAAAACCGCCACAAAATCCGTCGACATTCAAAACTTCTCCACAAAAATATAAGTTTTCTATTATTTTTGATTGGAAGGTTTTTGGATTTATTTCGTTTAAATTAACACCGCCACAAGTTACTATTTCTCCGTCTTTTCTTGTTGCTATAACATCAAACTCGTAGTTTCTGAAAATTTTATCAAGTAATACTTTAGTATTACTTCTAATTGTGCAACATTTTTGTTCAGAACTAATACCATGCTTTTCTAAAATTAAATTCACAAAAGATTTAGGTAAAAGGTCGTTTAAGACGTTTATTAAATTCTTTTTTGGGTTTGTGTCAAATATTAATTGCCAGTCGATATCTTTGTTTAAAAAATCAATATATATTTTATATGGAAGTTCTTTTTTTGCATTTATTGAGGATAAGTTAAATACAGCAGGCCCAGTTATTCCGTCATCTGTAAATAAAATATCTCCTGCAAATTCATACTTTTCACTTTTAATTTTACAATTTTTTATTGTAACCCCTTGTAATTCTTTAAACTGAGGTTTGGTTTTTAGTCCTACAAGTGCAGGGCATGGTTTTTCAATTGTGTGGTTTAGGTTTTTTAATATTGAGTAGCCACTTTTCCCGCCAATCGCGATAACTACTACATCAAAGTAGTACGAATTTTTTTCTGATTTGATTTTAAACCCTTTATCGAGTTTGTTTATTTCGGTAATTTTTTCAGATTTTATTTTGCAGTATTTAAGTTGATTTAGCAGGGCTTGTCTTACTTCTTGCGCGCTATTTGAAGTTGGAAAAATGTGCTTGTCTTCTCGTTCGTAGGTTTTAACTCCAATTTTTTCAAAAAACTCAAGAGTTTCTTGAGTTCCAAATCTTGAAAAAGCTGAGTATAAAAACTTTTCTCCGCGCGGATAATTTTTAGCTAATTCTTTAAAATCGTATTCTGCAAACGCCAGATTGCATTTCCCGCCACCAGTAGGAAGCAGAGTTTTTAGGGGGCTGGATTTATCAAAAAGAGTTACTTCAAAACTTTTATCAAGATTGCATGCACACATGCAACCTGCTGGACCTGCGCCAATAATTGCAATTGAGGGCATTAGATATCAACCCTTGTGCCGTATAGAAAGACCATTTCTGGATTTTCTAGTTCCTCGTGAAGTTGCATAACGGTCTTTTTTAAAGTTGGGTGAATAAAATTAGGAGCTAATTCTAGCATTGGTACTAGAGTAAACGCTCTTTGGTGGAAAAACTTATGCGGAATTGTTAAGTTTTCGTCGTTTACAATTTCATTTCCATAAAAAATTATATCAATATCAAGAGTTCTGTCGCCATAATGACCTTCTAACTCTCTATTTCTGCCTAATTGAGCCTCAATTTTTTGACATGTTTCAAGTAGTTGTTGAGGTGTTTGCGAGGTTTTAACTTCAATCATTGCGTTTACAAACCAGTTTTTCGTATCAACCCCCCAAGGTTCAGATTCGTAAAACGCGGAAGTTCTGATTAAACTAACGTCATCAAGTCCGTCAAGAATTGATGTTGCTTGCTGAATGTATCCTACTCTGTCGCCTTTATTAGAACCAAGGCTTAAATATACTACTGCCATAATGTGTTTATTTTTACCCGAAAATTTACTTTTGTCAATCTTTTTTTTGTGATAAAATATTTTGTATGAAAAAGACTGTTATTGCATATTTACATACTCATTGGGATAGAGAATGGTATCGAGAGTACGAAGTTTTTAGAATAAGACTTTTGCGAGTTTTTGACAATGTTTTGAGCATGCTAGAAGCAAATAAAATTCCGTCTTTCTATTTTGATGGGCAAACGGCGGCATTAGAAGATTATCTTGAAATCAGACCTGAAAAGTTGGATTTAGTGAAAAAACTAATTGCTGAAAAAAGACTATTTATCGGACCTTTTTACACTTTAGTTGATGAATTTTTAACCGATAAAAATTCTTTTGAAAATAATTTAAAAATTGGCTTGGAGTACGCTCGTAGTCTTGGTTGTAACGATTTTATAGGTTATTTGGCAGATACATTTGGTCATTCCAAGCAGGTTACAAAAGTATTTAAAGACTTTGGCGTTGATAAATGTGTTGTTTGGCGAGGTTGTGGGGATATTCCGTCAGAATTTAGTTTTTGCGGAGTTGATACTGTAAATCTCGTTCGAGGCTATTTCATGGACTTTTTCTCTGCGCCTTTTGATATTGATAAAAAAGCTCAGTGTATTAAAGAAAATTTAGATAAAATTGCCGAAAAGTCTGGTGATGTCTTATTAATGCCTATTGGCGCTGATCATTTGGGCGTTGAAACGGATATTTCTAATCAAATTCGGGAAGTTAATGCGCGCTTAGAAGATTATCAAATTAAATTGGGTTCGATTTTTGAATATTTTGAGCTTGTAAAAGGCAGATTTAATCAGTTTGAATGGAATGATGAATTACGTGATAACTCTAAAACCTTTATTTTACAAGGTTCATATTCTTCAAGGCTTGATTTAAAGCGTTATAACGTAATTTGTTGCCATAACTTGCCATTGACTGATAAATTGCAAAAACATTTTAACTTAAATTATGATAATTTGATAAAATATGCATACAAATTGTTACTTCAAAACCAAGCTCATGACGGAATTTGCGGGTGCTCGACTGATGATGTGCATAGTGAAAATATTACGCGTTATAAAAAAATCTTACAAATTTGTCAAACTATAAAAGATGAAGTTAGATTTAAACTGGGTTCTGGCGTTTTGGGGATTAACATGGGCGAAAATGCTTATAGTGGAATTGTAGAGTTTGAATCGACTGATGAATTAATTGATTTGCAAATGTTGTCGTCAAGAAAAGGCTTTAGTAATGATATTTTACAAGATACTCAAAAAATCCCTGTTACTGAAGATTATACAGATATTTATACATATTTAGCAGAAGTTGAAAATTTAAGACCTCTTGAATTGGGTATTTTGAACCCTGTTCAAGCTAATTCTGATTTAGAAGTTACAGATAATTCTATAAATAATTCAAAAATATCACTGAAGGTAATTGGTAATAATATTCTTATTAATAATGATATTCAACTTGAATTTGTGGATTATATAGATAATGGCGATAGTTATAACGAAGGTCCTGTAAAGGGCGATTATGGCGTAACTGCAGATGTTATTTCTACAAAAAAACTTTATGAAGGTAATCTTCGCTCAGCTTTAAAGATTGAAACTTCTTTCTTTGATGTTATTGTTTCCTTAGATAGAAATTCAGAATTGCTGAAATTCAATATTGACTGGATTAATGAGGATAAAAATCACTTAATTCAAGCAAAATTCGTTTTGGGAAGTCCTGTTGAAACAACTTATTCAGAAGATTTTAATGAATTGATTGAACGACAATTTGATTATGAATATGATATTAGAGAAAATTTGCCTAAAGAACGTGGAATTGAAGCAAAATCAAATACTGCACCTATGCAAAGATTTGTTTGGGCTAATAATTTAGGTATTTTTACAAAAGGTATAACTCAGTATGAAGTTTTCAAAGACATGCTTTCAATTCCTTTACTTCGTGCAACTGGCGTTATTTCTAATCCTTATAATTCTTCACGCTCAACTCCTGCAGGTCCACCTTTAGAAACACCTGCTTTACAGATGTTAGGTAGAAATATTGCAGAATTTGCAGTCTATTGCGGTGATGTTAATGGATATGAGCGAAATTTGGATAAAATGTTTAATTCTGTAATTTACTAATAAATTGGTATTGGGATTAAATACTTGTAAAATCTGTATTCGTCAAAGGTTACAGGTAAACCTTCCCAGTAGCGGTAAATTAGTAAGCCCTGACGCTCTAAATTAAATCCGATTTCTTCTTCGTGAGTGTAAAACGGATAAACAAAAGGAATTTCATTTTTATCAAGTGAAAAATGAAGCTCATTTTTCTTGCCGTAAAGTTGTTCATATCTGTAAAAGTTGTTTAATCTTTGCGTCTTTTCAACTTCAAAATTAATTCGACTTATTATTTTTTCAGATGTTTTTGACATGTACATAATTTGTTCATCGTCAAGTATGTGTTCATTTTTAACGATTTTTTCATAAGTGATTAAATCTTCAACTTCATAATCTGGAGCGGTTCTAAAAGGGCGGTTCAGGATTTTTTCAGTATAAAGATAAGCACCGTTCATTATTCCGTATTGCATTTGGAAAAATTTTCTTAAAGAATTGAAAGACGCAAGCCCTGCTGGTTTTGCATAAAAAGCGTGAGAATTATCTACTATTAGATTTTTATATCGTTTTTCAAGTTCTTTGACGTTATTTGTGCAAATTCCAAAGTAGTTTGGGTATAAAATAAAATCGTTTGGCTTAAATTTTTCTGTTGGCATGAATTTATCGTCAATATGGTAGTATTTTATCCCGATAAGTTCTTTTTTTAGAATATTTTTAACAGAAGGACAAATATAATAAGGTACGTGTAAAATCCCGATGTTATAGGCTTTTATTAAATATCTTAGGCAATTTCTTGCTGTGTTTAGTTTTACAAGTTCTTTCAATTTAGCCCTCTAATTTTACAATTACACTGTGTCTGTTAGTCGTAGCGCCTTCTTTACGATAAGAATAGAATAAATTATTGTCGCAAGATGTGCAATACGGGCAGATGTCGATATGTTTAACTCCTATTTCTTCTAATTGTCGCTTGTTGATTTCTTTTAAGTTTACGTAAATTTTACCGTTTCTGATTTCGTAAAGTCCTTTGTTATTAAGCACTGAAACCATACTCATATTGAACACATCTTCTTTAACCTCATAGCAACAAACCGAAATTGCAGGTCCAATTGCAACTCTAACATCTTCAATATTAGTTCCAAATTCGTCAATCATTTTCAAAATAGTTTTTGCACCAATTTTTCCAACAGTTCCTTTCCAGCCTGCGTGAATTACTGCTGCAATATTTTGTTTTTTGTCGTAAGCTACAAGTGGCGTACAATCTGCAAAATTTAAAAATACTGCTTGTTCATGATTAGTTAAAATTAAAGCATCAGCTTCAGGATAGTAAGTTTTACCGATTTCAGCAACTTCAACTGTGTCTGTATGACGTTGCTCTGGATAGATTAAATTTTTTTCTGCTATTCCAAGTGCTTCGCAAAACATTTTTCTATTTTGTTCAACTATTTCTTGCATTTCAGGCTCTTTAGATTTTATTGGACATTCTCTTGTTGTAAAATAATGTGTTAATCCTTCTAAAATGTCAGTTTTCATAACTGTTTTGCCATTTAATTTATCTAAATAGAACATAAGTATCCTTTCAAAGTTTCAATTGAACGTTTTGATAACAACTCTGCTTTTAATTTTTTGTTTTTTCTTTCTTTTTTAGGTAATTCTATTGTCGGAAGCACTCCCCAATTAGAATTCATCGGTTGAAAATGCTTTAATTCGCTTGTTGAAATGTAGTTGCATAAAGCTCCAAGCATTGTTTCTTGAGGTAGCGTTATTAAATTTTTACCTTCAATTTGTCGCGCTATGTTTATTCCTGCAAGTAAGCCTGTTGCGATAGATTCTGTGTAGCCTTCAACTCCTGTGATTTGTCCTGCAAAGAATAAATTTTCGCGCGAACGAGTGTTTAAAGTGGCGTTTAAAATTTGCGGACTGTTAATGAAGGTATTTCTGTGCATAACTCCATAACGTACAATATTAGCGTTTTCTAACCCAGGGATAGAGTGAATTAATTCTTTTTGTGCACCCCATTTTAAGTTTGTTTGAAATCCTACAAGATTAAACAAACTTTTTGCTGCATCGTCTTGTCTTAATTGAACAACAGCCCAATTTTCAATTCCTGTCCTTTTATCTACAAGTCCAACTGGCTTCATTGGTCCAAAACGTAAAGTGTCAACTCCACGTGATGCTAAAACTTCTACTGGCAAACAACTTTCAAAAAATTTTGCATTTTTTTCAAATTCTTTTAATTCAATTCTTTCAGCAGTCGTTAAAATTTCGTAGAATTTTGCGTATTGCTCCTTGTTCATTGGGCAGTTAATATAAGACGCTTCACCTTTGTCATATCGACTTGCCCAAAATGCTACGTCAAAATTTATGCTATCTTTTTCAACAATCGGTGCAATTGCATCAAAGAAGTGCAAATGTTCGGATTTTGTAAATTCTTGAATTTTTTCTGCCAAATTATCGCTGGTTAAAGGTCCAGACGCTATAATAACAGGTTTATCTGTTGGTATTTCTGTTAATTCTTCCCGAATAAGTTCAATATTGTCATTACTTTCTATTAATTCAGTTACTTTTTTGCTAAAACCAACTCTATCTATGGCTAGAGCGTTTCCTGCGGGTACTCTGCATTCGTAAGCGATTTTTATTAACTCTCCGCCTAGTTCCTGCATTTCAGCTTTTAAAAGTCCGCTTGCGTTAGTTATATCTGCAGAACCTAAAGAATTTGAGCAAACAAATTCTGCGCAATCCTTGGTTACATGCGCCCCTGTCGTGCGCTCTGGTCGCATTTCATATAATTTCACTTTAATATTTCTTTTTGCTAATTGCAAACTTGCTTCTGAACCTGCCAAGCCTGCACCGATTACGATTACTTCCATAAAATAAGTATAAAATAAAAATATTTGTTGTACAATGATGTTATGGATAAGAAAAATATTTTAGTAGTGTTTGGTACAAGACCTGAAGTTATTAAGTTAGCTCCAGTCATTCTTGAATTGCGTAAACACGAAGAATATAACGTAATTGTATGTAATACTGAGCAACAAAAAGAACTTTCTAATCAAACTTTAGAATATTTTGGTTTGAAAGCAGATATAAATTTAGATTGTATGCGAGAAAATCAGTCGCTTGCTGAAATCCAATCAAGAATTCTGGTTAGCTTAGAAAAAGTATTCAATGAAAACAAAATTGACGCAACTATTGTTCAAGGCGATACTATGACAGTTTTAACAGGTGCATTGGTAAGTTTTTATCATAAAGTTCCTGTGTTCCATGTTGAAGCAGGGTTACGTTCTTATGATATTTATGAACCGTTCCCAGAAGAAGTTATGCGTCAGATGACTTCTCGTGTTACTCAATTACACTTTGCGCCAACAGAAAAAAATAAACAAGCGTTATTAAAAGAAGGTATTGATGAAAATATGATTACGGTTACTGGTAATACGGTAATTGACGCGCTTTTCTGTCTGTCAGACGAGGTTATTGAAAAATCTGCTAACTTTTTTAAAGAAAAAAATATTAATATTGATGATAAATTAGTCTTGATAACCGCTCATAGACGTGAAAATCATGGTGAAAGATTAGATAGAATTATTCAAGCTATATATGATTTAGCACTTAAATTTACAGAGCATACCTTTGTAATTCCAGTTCACCCAAATCCAAATGTGAAAGATAAAATTCATGCAAAATTGTCAGAATTAAAAAATGTT
The DNA here is from genome assembly GCA_934699705.1 of uncultured Candidatus Melainabacteria bacterium. Classification (GTDB taxonomy): domain Bacteria; phylum Cyanobacteriota; class Vampirovibrionia; order Gastranaerophilales; family Gastranaerophilaceae; genus UBA6984. Next base: position 85,423 of record CAKUXD010000004.1, on the reverse strand, counting down.
CATCTCTTAACTCCGCTTGATTATCCGTATTTAGTTTATTTACAAAAAAATGCAAAATTAATTTTAACAGATAGTGGCGGTATTCAAGAAGAAGCACCGACTTTTGGGTGTCCGACTCTTGTTATGCGATATGAAACAGAACGTCAAGAAGGCGTTGAAGCGGGTGTTTCCACTCTTGTAGGTGCTGATTACGATAAAATTATGACCTTGAGTGAAAATATTTTATCCAAAGATAAATCTCAAACTCGTTTAACAGCTAAAAATCCTTATGGTGATGGAAAAACATCTCAGATAATTGAAAAGTTAATTAGAAATTATTTTAAATAATTAACGATTGCATTAAATCCTAAATCGTAAGAATAAGCTCCAAATCCACAAATTTGACCAATGCAAACGGCTGAAATTAGAGAATTATGTCTAAATTCTTCTCTTGCGTGAATGTTTGTTAAATGTATTTCAACGGTTGGCACTTGAACGCTGGAAATTGCATCACGAATAGCAACGCTTGTATGAGTGTAACCGCCTGCATTTAGAAGAATTCCGTCATAAATATTTTTTGCTTCTTGAATTTTATCAACAATATCACCTTCGTGATTTGATTGGTAACAATCAAGCTGGATATTATTTTCTTGAGCTATTTTTGTTAAATGTTTTTCTATATCTTTTAGCGTTGTTTTACCATATTTTTCTGGCTCTCTAGTCCCTAAAAGATTTAAGTTTGGTCCATTTAATAATAATAACTTCATAAAATTACCTCTTTTTTTTTCTAAATTATAACAAAAACATTTAATTTTTTACAAATGTGTGATTTATTTGTAGTTTTGTGGTATAAATATAAATATATAGAGATAACATAGAGGTGTAAATGGAAGAAAAAAAACAACAACGCCGTTGGTATGATAAAGACCCTGTATTAAAAGAAGCTTTGGAACTTTTACGTTTAGCTCCTGGGGATAAGCGTGATGCAGCTGCTGAATTTGTAATTCAGTTGCAAGAACAAGTTGCGGCTGAGGTTATAGAAAAAGTTCATGATATTATGTGCGAATACCACGGAAAAGGCAAACGTTGGTATGATAATGACCCTATTGTTATGAAGGCAATAGAATTGTTGCGTGTAGCACCTAAAAAAACGCAAAAAGAAGCCGCTTTGAAACTTTTAACTGCATTAGAAAATAATGTTGGCGGTGGCATGGAATTAATTAAAGAATAATGAAAGATATACAAAATGAATACGATTCAAGAGGAATCGATATTCAAAAAGTTGGAATAAAAGATTTTGATATTCCTTTAAATATTCGACGAAAAAACAGCTCAAATCAACAAGTATGTGCAAAAGCTAAAGTGTCTGTATCTTTACCAAAAAATTATAAAGGCACTCACATGTCGCGTTTCGTTGAAGAATTAACTCAATGGCAAGGTGAAAACTTATTAGGCTCTGATTTGAAAGGTTGTTTAGCCTCGATTGTTGAAAAATTGTCTGCGCAAAGTGGAGAATTAACTCTTAATTTCAAATATTTTATACCTAAAATTGCTCCAATTTCTAAAAAAGAATCTACAATGTGTTATGAGTGTTCTTTTAATAGTTTGTTAGAAAATTATAATTTAGAAAACGAAAGCTATAAATTTACTTTAGGGGTGAAAGTTCCAGTTACAACTTTGTGTCCCTGCTCGAAAGAAATTTCAGAAAATGGAGCGCACAACCAAAGAGCAATAATTAATGTTAAAGTTTCTTATGACAGAACAGAACATTTATGGATAGAAGATTTGGTTGAAATGGTTGAAAAATCTGCATCTTCTCCAGTTTATCCCTTGTTAAAACGAGAAGATGAAAAATTTGTAACTGAATCGGCTTATGAAAATCCGAAGTTTGTAGAAGATGTTCTTCGTGATGTTATTTTAACATTGAGAAGTAATGAAATTATAAAAGAGTTTGAGGTGGAATGCGAAGCCATGGAAAGTATTCATAACCATTTGGCGTGGGCTTATCAAAAAGAAGTAAAAGATTGGTAAATCTAATTTAACATTAATTGATTTTACAGTATCGTTATTTTATAATATTTTTACAAGGAAGTATTTTAGAAGTAGTGTGTAATTATGTCGGAAATAGATGAAAAATTAGAACAAGAAGAAAAGGATTTAAACGAGGAATATAGCGTATTTTTGAAACATTTGAAGGTTGAAAAAGAAGATACCTCAAATTTTGCACGTTCTTTGTTTGGTATAGTTATTGTATTTTGTGCAATAGTATTGATTTTATTAATTGCCTCTGAAAACAGAGAAGTGATTGTTGATACCTTTGGCGAAGATTCTTTTATAACAAAAGTGTTATTGATTATGCCAAAAAGTTCAATGAACAGGCAACCAGTTTCTTTCGCAATGCCATTTACTCAAAAACGACAAAATATTTTGTTGGTGGGCGTTGATGCAAATGGTTCTAACGCTGACCCTTGGAAGGGTGCAAGAACTGATACGATTATTATTCTTAATGTCGATCCTAAAACTAAGTCTATTAACGCTATTTCTGTTCCAAGAGATAGTAAAGTCTATTTACCAGGGGATTACGGTATTCAAAAAATAAATTCAGCTCATGCTATCGGCGGAATTGAAATGACAAAGAAAACTTTAGAAGATACTTTGGGCATAAAAATTAATCATTATGTTATGGTTCATGATGAAGCAGTTTCGCATATTGTAGATGCCTTGGGCGGTATTCCGATTTATGTTGAAAAAAATATGTATTATCACGATTATGCAGGTGATTTACACGTAAATTTATCAAAAGGTTTGAATATTCTTGACGGCAATAATGCGGTTGGTTATTTGCGTTTTAGAAAAGATGGTTTGGGCGATATCGGAAGAACTCAACGTCAACAATGGTTTTTGAAAGGTTTGATGGAGAAATTACAAACTCCACAAGCAATTTCTAAAATCCCTGATTTGTTAGATGCGATTACTACATACGTTAAAACTGATTTGTCTTTCTATGAAATCTCTCAATTTGCAGCAATGGCAAAAAATATAGATGTGGATAAAATCGAATTTGCTACGCTTCCAGGTGCACCTAACAAACGTGGTTATATAAGTTACTGGATTTTAGATCCAGAAAAAACTCAAGAAATGATAAATCGTATGGTTTATAGAGATAAAGTTTTGGATAATAATAAACTTTATAATGTAGGTATCAGATATACTTTACATAGTGCAGAAGCTGCTTCTAATTTGAAATCTGAAATTGAAGAATTAGGTTACAACGTGAACTGCTATGGTAAATCAAGTTTGCCACATTCTCAATTTATTGCGCATGAAGCTTCTGTTTCGGGCGATTTCTTCAACTGGTTAAAACGCAAAGCGCCAGAATTAAATCGTATGCAATTTGTTTATAACCCAGATAAAGCTTATTGTCCTTCTAGTGATATAACAATTTTGTTAGACGGAGAATAATAAATGACTTTTTTAATTATTCTACTAATTGTAATTATTATTTTTATAGGGTATGTAGTTAAATTAAATCATGATTTATTAGTTTACAAAGATAATCTTTTACGTGCATTGGCTGGTGTTGATGCAGTAATTATAAAGAAAAATTTGAAAATTTTAGATGTTTTGGGGTACGCTCAGGAAACAATGCAAAAAGAGCAAACTTTGATTACGGAATTGTTTAATATCAGGCATGATATTAATAAAATTACACCAAAAATTGCAAATGCACCTGAACGTTATAAAATGCAACAAGATTTTGACAGAAAAATCGAAATTTTACTAGGAGCAGTTTCACGTTATCCAGAATTAAAGAATAATGCGGGCTTTCAATCGTCTTTGAATGAATTTAACCAAATGCAAAATGCTTTTGATGAAAAAGTTAAATATTATAATTCTGTTGTTGATAAATTAAATTGGTTGATACATACATTCCCAAGTAGTGTATTGGCGCAAATGAGCCATACAAAAGAACCGCCACCTAATTATGAAAAATAATTGAAACAAAAAATCTTTTAATTCGTCTATGATTTTATAGATGGATTTATGAGGTTTTTTAGTATGGCTTGTGTTAATGTTAAGTCTGTTGACTTGCTTAAAAAGTGGAATGAATTTGATTTTTGTGAAGATATTGATGATAAATCAGAAGAACAAGAACCAAAAACTTTTTGTTGTATTTCAAAAGATGATGATTTGCTTCAAATGTATTTGAAAGATGTAGGTAAAACGAAGTTATTATCTGCAAAAGAGGAATTGTTTTTGGGTCAAACGATAAAAGAGGGCAAAAAGACTGATGCAATTAAAGCTAAAAAGAGGTTAGTGCAATCAAATTTGCGTTTAGTGATTAGTATTGCTAAACGCTACATTGGGCAAGGTGTTTTGTTTATGGATTTAGTTCAAGAGGGTTCTATTGGTTTGATTAGAGCTGCTGAAAAATTTGATTATACTAAATCTTTTAAGTTTTCAACTTATGCAACTTGGTGGATAAAACAAACTATAATTCGGGCGATTTCAAATAGTTCTCGTTCTATAAGAATTCCAGTTCACATGACAGATAAAATTAGAAAGTATAAAAAAGCTGTTTTGGATTTAACCTTTGAATTAAATCGTGAACCGACCGAAAAAGAAATTGCTCAAAAAATGGAGATTTCTGTTAAAAGAGTTCAGAGTATAAAAAAAGCAATTATAAAAGAGCCAATTAGCTTAGATACCCCTGTTACAGAAGATTTGAATGTTCAAGATTATATTGCTGATAAAAGTTATAAATCTCCAGAAGTTCAAGCCCAATCAAGCAATTTACTTGCAAGTATTCCAAATTTAATGAGGCATTTGGAAGCTCGCGAACAGAAAATTTTACATCATAGATTTGGATTAGTTGATGATAAACCTAAAACTTTAGAGCAATTAGGAAAAATAATGGGCTTTTCAAAAGAACGAATTAGGCAAATTGAGGATTGTGCATTAAAAAAATTACGCGCAGATGAAGAATTAAAAAAGTTTAAAGAATATTTAGATTAAACGTTTTCAGTTTCGTCGTATATTTTTATTATTGCAATCATAGTCCAGAAAATGAAATGAATTTGTGGTCTGAAAAATACTGTGTCAACCAATCCATGAACCATTAAGCCAATAATTGTTAAAAGTGCAACGCCGTTCAAAATAAGAGCGGTTTTGTTCTGTGTTGTTGTAATAAATCTGTAAGCCTGATAAATAGCTAGTGCTAAGAAAATGACAAAGCATATTAAAGCGAAAATCCCACTTTCTACGGCTGTTTCAAGATAAATATTATATGCGCTAAGAGCATCAAAACCTGTTTTCATATATAAGCCATAAGTTTCTCTGAAATTTTGATTTCCAAGTCCAATTCCCAATAACCAATTGTCTTTTAGCATTTCAAGACAAGAGTTATAGACGTTAAATCTAAAAGAGTTTGAACTGTCTGTACGCATTAAGAAAATTGAAAAAATTCTTGAACGTAATGAACTTATTGAAAGTATGAAAAGTGTTCCGAGTGCAGTTAAAGAGCCGATTATGGTTAAAAATAACTGTTTATATTTATGCCAAACAAGTTTGCCACATAAAATTGTAAAAGTTACAAAGATTGCGAATATTCCTAAGTAAGCACCCCTGCAACCTGTTTGTAGTAATACATAAGCGCTTAGTAATAAGATTATACCCATTGTTAGGGTTAATTTATAGCTATTTTTATAGAAGCTAAAAGCTACAAGAGCTAATAATGATGGTATTGTTGCAACTAAGTAACCGCCAAATAAATTTGGATTATATGGCTTTAATGTTCCATAAACTCTGTTGATGATATCTTCAGGGTTCAGGTAAGAAGTATCCTGCCAAGTAGAAATAGCTTCGGGGCGGATAACTGTTTGTAATAAGCCATTCACCGTTTCAAAAGCTACGCAACCAGCAATTGTAAAAATTATCCACAAAGTTTTGTCTTTGTTGTTTTTTAAATATTGAACTAAAGATATGTAAAATCCAAGATAGATTAATATTTTGAAAAAGCCTTTTAAACTTAGGTAAAATAGTGAAGAACCAGCTAAACTAATGATTACAAGCATAAAATATGCAAGTAAAAAGTATTCAAACTTGCAACACGTAAGTTTTTCATCAGGTTTTACTAACAGTTTAACAAAGGTCAATAATGTTGCTATTATTGCAAATATTCCGATTGTTTCAGACTGAGCGAAAGTCGAAGAAATAAAGACTGCTAATATTGAAATCAATATTAGCGAGTCTAAATTCTGTAATATCAAACTGTTATTATAAAGTTTTTCGCAAAGATGTTGAGAAAATCCGAATATTTTATTAAACATTTTAGCCTACATTTTGTTCTTGTTTATTTACATCTGGTTGAGCTTGAGGTTGTTGATTTTGAGCTCCTTCTTGTTGGTTGTTTTGTTCAGTTTGAGCTTGTTGTTGAGCGTTAGGTTGAAGAATTCTAACATCAGAAACTGTACCATTTAACTTGTAGCTTGGGCCTTCTAAAGTTACAGGCAAGCCGATTTTAATTTTGTTTCCACCAACAACTGCGCCATCTTTAGTGATTTTTGCGCTTGGGTCAATTAAAGTTACAACCATATCGTATAAAAATGCTTGTGAGATGTCCTCAACCATTACAAAAGCATCTTTTCCTGGTTTAGGATTTGGTAAAACAGTTTTTTTAGTGTCAATTTTTACGTCAATTACTTGTAAATCAGTATATGGAACGTTTCTGATAGTAATAAAAGTTTTGTCGTTTGGGCGAATTGGTGATTCAGTACCAGTAAGAGTTACACCTCTTAAAAATACTTGAAAACCAATAGTTGCTTGAGCTTCAATTTTGTTGCTTGCAGTACCTCTAAAGTGTAAGAAAGTTAACACACCTACTACTAAAGCTAGAATAATACCGCCTATAATAATCCAATCTACTAATTTGATGTCTGAAAAGAAGTTTTTAACATCTTCAAAATTAAATTTCATAAAATATCTCCTTATATTTCTATTTTTTCTAAAGTTTTAATCATTTCATTTGTTGTTGTAGTTGCACAACCGAATTGTTTAATAACGATACTTGCTGCAATGTTGCCCATAACTGCTGCATATAATGGTTCAGCACCAGTTGCCAAGCCCATTGTATATATAGCTGTAACGGTATCTCCTGCACCAGTTACGTCAAATACTTTTGAACGATTGAATACTGGTATTATATCAGAGCCTAAATTTTTATCAACAATGACCATTCCATCAGAACCGCAAGTTATTAAGACCGATTTTGCGTTCGTTTTATCAATAATTAAGTTTCCAGCCTTTATAATTTGTTCGCTATTTGTTAAATCTAAACCAGTAAATTTTTGAGTATCTGGTAAATTTGGAGTCATTGAAGTTACATTTTTATATTTGTCTAAATCTTTTTGTGCATCAACAACGATTACTTTATTATACTTATTTGAAAGTTCAGTTGCTTTATCAATAACCTTTTGGGTTAAAACTCCAATGTGATAATCTGAAAGAATTATTGCATCAAAGTTGGGAATTAATTTTTCTAAGTTTTTAATGATTTTATCTTCTGTTTCTGGTTTTATTGGAGCTTTTGTTTGTCTGTCGACACGCACTATTTGCTGAGTTACAGATTGTGAGCAAGAACCAGAAATTCTAGTTTTTGTAACAGTTTTTCTTCCTTTTTCTTCTACTAGATAATTAATATCAATGTTTGCAGAAGTTAATGCTTCTTTAAGTTGTTCAGCTTGATAGTCATCACCAATAACACCAATAACAGAAACTTTTCCATTGTTTATTACAGAAGCGTTATGAGCTGCGTTTGATGCTGCACCCAAAATAATATTGGTATGAGTATGTTGTAAAATCAATACAGGAGCTTCTCTTGAAATTCGTTCTGTATCTCCATAAATCATTTCATCAATAGCTAAATCTCCAACAACGAGGATTTTAGTCGTGTTTAGCTTATTAATATAATCTACTAATTTTTGCTTATCTATATTCATAACTTTCATTTCATCTATATTGATTATTGATAATTGGAATTAAATATTTTATAATAAATACAGTTTACCATGAACAAAAAAATGAGGTAACATTTTGGATAAAAAAGATAATAATGATGAAAAATTAACCGAAAATCAATCAAATGAAATAGATACTGTTTCCGATGAAGAAGATATTATTGAATTTGATGATAATATTGACATTGAAGCTTTGCAAAGTCAACTTCAAGAGCATATGAAGCTTGAAAATGTTGAATATACTCCAGAAAAGACGCAAGAGAAAAAAACTGTTGAAGGAGTAGCGCCAAAAGTTGAACTTGCACAACCTCAGGGACTTGTACCTGTTCAAAATTCAGAAATTTTAACTCAACAAGAAAATAATCCTGCAGAGTTTAAAAAAGTTCCTCACTTGAAAGAAAAATTGAAACTTGCACCAGGTGAGAAAAAATTTGTTATTTATATAGAACCAGAAAATCTTGATTTTATTGAAGGTTTAACGTTAAAAGAAAGAAAAAGACTGATAAATAACGTTCTTCATGAGCAAGACGATTTGTCAAAGCGTCGTCGTGAGGCGCAAGAACGTGCAAAGTTTACTAAACAAGTTATAATAATGGTTTTAACTGTTGTTTTGGCTTTGCCTATATTTTTTGTTTTATTAAACAAATCAGTAGAAGTTACTATTTTAAACTACCAACAAGCTCAACAAAATTTTGTTAAACTTTATAAAGAGCAAGGTAAAATTAAGTCTTATAAGTCTTTCCAAAAACATTTTCAATAACTAAGTTTTGTTACATTTTAGTTATTTAATGCTTTTAATTAACTATTGTTAAGCGTAAAATAGAATTACGCTTGCGAACTTTTGCATGCGATTTAATTAAGAGAATATTACAATTTATATAGAGTATGGAGAAATCAAAATGATTACATTAAATTACAACAATGTTGATGCAAAAGTTATCGGTAAAGATCATGGTTTAAATCTTGAAAAAGAATTTTCAAACTATAAAGGTGAAATTGAAAGAATTATTAAAGATTTAAACCAACGTAAAGATAAACAAGGTCAATGGTTGCAATGGATGAACTTAGGCTATAATGAAGAAACTGTATGGTATGTAAAAGAATTTGCCGCAATGGTTCAAGGTAGATATGACAATGTATTAATTTTAGGTATTGGTGGTTCTGCATTAGGCGGAATTGCAGTAACAGAAGCATTATTGAAACCATACTGGAATTTATTAACTCCAGAACAAAGAGGTGGATTACCAAGAATTTTCTTCCTAGATAATATTGATCCAGATCAAATTTCAGGCTTATTAGAAGTTATTGACTTAAAGAGAACTTTAGTTAATGTAATTACAAAATCTGGTTCAACTGCAGAAACAATGTCGCAATATATGATTATCAAAAACTTAATGGAGCAACAATTAGGTGATGATTATAGAAAAAATATTGTAGCTACAACTGACCAAAAAACTGGTATTTTAAGACAATTAGCTAACCAAGAAGGTTATAAAACTTTTGTAGTTCCTGATGATGTGGGCGGTCGTTTTTCTGTATTCTCAGCAGTAGGTTTATTGCCATTTGCTTTAGTGGGCATTGATATTGAAGATATGATGAACGGTGTTAAAGATATGGATTTAGAACTTAAAAACACTGATATTCACAATAATATTGCTGCTCAAAATGCTTTAATTCATTACTTGATGGATACAAAAAAAGGCAAAAATTTATCAGTAATGATGCCATATTCAAGCAGATTAAAATATATTTCTGATTGGTATGTTCAATTATGGGCTGAATCTTTAGGTAAAGAAGAAAACAATAAAGGTAAAAAGGTTAACTGTGGACCTACACCAATCAAGGCTTTAGGTGCAACAGACCAACACTCTCAAATCCAACTTTATAACGAAGGTCCAAACGACAAAGTTATTAACTTTATCAGAGTTGAAGAATTTGATAAAACTCTTGAAATTCCTCATATTTTTGATTATACAGGAATTGGTTATTTAGGTGGAAAAACAATCAATCAATTAATCAATGCGGAAGCAGATTCAACAAGAGTTGCTCTTTCAGATTACAAACGACCAACTGTAACAATTAGCTTACCAAAAGTTAATGCTTATACTGTGGCTCAATTGTTGTATATGTTAGAAGTTCAAACTGCTATTGCTGGTGAATTATATAATATTAATACTTTCAATCAACCAGGGGTAGAACAAGCTAAGAATTACACTTATGCATTAATGGGCAGAGCTGGATACGAAGAATCAGCTAAAACATTACAAGAAAAAATGTCTAAACAATAATCAATGAAAAGAATTTTATTAGTTTTATTAATATTAATTTTAAATGTTATACCAGCTTTTGCGCAAGATACTTATGTGATAAAAGCTGGTATTTCAAAGATTGACAGCGTACCAAAACAATTTTTTGGAACTTGGTCTGTTCAATCGACAAGAGTATCAACAGATAATCCAAAAACTTTTGCAACTACAAGCGTAGATTTGTGGAACTTGCGAAGAAGTGGTAACGTCATAGAATTAAGAAACCCTGTAACTGGAGCAACTGCTGAAATCTATTTAGAAGATGTTGTAAATAATGAAATTATATTTACTCATTTTGAAAAAGATGGAAATACAAAGTTGAAGGATACTGTAAGGTTAAAATTGAATGGTAATACATTCACAGGTACAAATGAGATAGTATTAGAAAAATTAATTGAGGATAATTACAAATTTGTGCCAATAAAAAAACAAGCTATATATACAATTAAAGGTACTAAAGTTTCTGGTACTGGCATCAATTGAGGAGTTACAAAATGAGTGAAAAAATTTTCGATATTATAATTTTAGGTGGCGGACCAGCTGGTTTAAGCGCTGCTATTTATGCTGCAAGAAGCGCGGCAAAAGTTGCAATAATTGATATAAGTATGTTAGGGGGGCAACCTAGTAATTATTTAGAATTGGAAAATTATCCAGGATATTTGCGTATTGAAGGTTTTGAATTAATGGAAAAATTTGAAGATCAGGCTGATATGTTCGGAATTGAAAAATTTCCAATGGAAGAAATTCAAAGTATCGATTTAACATCAGAAATAAAAACAATAACAACGTTAAATGGTGAATTTAAGGCTAAATCTGTGATTATAGCAACAGGTGCACAAGCTAAGAAATTGGGAGTAAATGGTGAAAAAGAATTTGTTGGCAGAGGTGTAAGTTATTGTGCAGTTTGTGATGGAGCTTTTTATAAAGATAAAATCGTAGCGGTTGTTGGTGGCGGAAATGCCGCAGTTGAAGAAGCAATGTATTTAACGAGATTTGCAAATAAAGTTTATTTAATTCACAGACGTGATGAATTAAGAGCAGATAAAATAGTTCAGGATAGAGCTTTCAAAAATGAAAAACTGGAATTTATATATGATACGGTTGTAAAAGAGATTAATGGTGAAGATTTAGTTAAATCTGCTACAATCGAAAACGTTAAAACTGGAGAAGTAAAGGATTTAGAGATAAACGGAATTTTTCCATATATTGGTTTTGAACCAAATGTAGATTTGTTTAATGGAAAAGTTGAACAAGATAAAAATGGCTTTATTGTAACAGATGCGACAATGCAGACAAACATAAAAGGTGTTTATGCTATTGGTGATGTCCGAACAACTCCATTGCGTCAAGTGATTACTGCTGCTGCAGATGGAGCTATTGCGGCAGTATATGCAGGTCGCTATATTGAAACTTTGCAAGAAGTTATTGCTTAAACAAAATAAACCGCATTAAAGAATGGATTTAGAGCGGTTTATTTTTTAGGCTAAATATTTTTGAATTGTAGATTTATCAAACACTTCCACACTATCTTTTGCGTGGATAAAGATTAAGCAGTTTACAAGAGATTTGAAGGTTTCAACTTCTGAATACGCCATTTTTTCTCGTAAGTCTGACATATTTTCTGCCAAAAACTCAGTTATGACTGTTTTGTTACTGAAGGCTAAACTTGAAATATAGTCATATTTTGACATCATGCCTTCAATGTATAAAATGTCTGGAGTTTGAAATTCTATAAATCTCAACGCTTTATCAAGATTAAAACTAATAGATTCGTTCAATTCACACTGGTTGATTTTTGGTAAATCGTATTTTGTAATTGATTCTATTGTCATAATCGTTTTTTTAGAATTAGCAATTTCATTAAGTAGTGAATAAATTATATGAGTTTTTCCTGAAAGTGGCGCGCCACAAACAAGAATTATTCCTGATTTTTCTAAAGAGTTTTTAATCAATTGCACTTTTGTTTCGTCTTTGATGATTGTATTTAGTGCCATTGGCGGTTTATAAATTTTTAGTGCAATTCTTTCTCCCATAACTGTTGGGAACGATGAAATACTTGCAACGAGTGTCATTTCATCAACTTTAAAACATAGTTTGCCAAGTTGTGGAATTTCGCTTACTGATGGGTCTAAGTTTGATAAAGTTTTCAATTTAGAAACAAAAGATGCTGTTAATACAGAAGGAATAAAGCCTTTTTCATAAACCGTACCTTTTTGTTTGAATGTAATTTCTAAACCTTCTTCTGCGTGTGCAAAATAAACTTCATGTTTATCTTCTAATATTGCTTGTTTAAGAATTGCGCGAATGATTTTTTGAATATGTTCATCTGATAAATCATCATTATGTAATTCTTCATGCCAGTCGTAACCAGTATCTTTTGTTTCAGTAAAAATTTCTCCAACGGTATTTGGAGTTTTATAATATTCGTCAATTTTCTTTAGAATGCTGGTTTCAGAGGAAATTACAGGGTCAATAGAGCACTCTGCTTTTTCCATAATTTTGTCAATAGCAAATAAGTCTAAAGGGTCAGCCATTGCAACAGTCAAAACATCTTCGATTTTAAATAAGGGAATAATTTTATATTTGCGAGCATCAATAAGATTTATATATTGCAAGCAGTTTTTGTCTAAAGTGTAGTCATCAAGGTTTACATAAGGAATGTGCAACTTTGATTCTAAAAATTTTAAAAGAGTTTCTTCAGACAATACATTTGAATTAATCAAGGCTTGACCGATGTTTATATTTTGTGCGTTCGCCAATTCTTGAGCTTTTTCAACTGTGTCGTACTCCACAAGACCTTCTCTTACAAGGTCATATTTTAATTTTTCTAAAGTTTTGTTTGTAACTGCTTCCATCATAATTAGTTATTTTCTTTTTCTTTCAATAATCTTGCAACTGTTGATACAACTTCGTCTAAGTCAAAAGGTTTTGTAATATAAACGTCTGCGCCTGTTTCTTCGCCGATTTGTTTGTCAGAATCCTGTGAACGCGCAGTTAGCATAATAATTGGAATATTTTTATACTTAGCGTCGTATTTCAATAATCTACTAATCTTAAAGCCATTGATTTTTGGCATCATGACATCTAAAACCATTAAATCAGGAACGATTTCTTTTGCAAGTTTTAATCCATCTTCGCCATTGTAGGCGCAAAAGCAGGTATAACCTTCGCCTTCAAGAACGAATTTTAGTGTTTCTACAATATCTTGTTCGTCATCAACGAGTAATATTTTTTTCATTAATCTTTCTCCTTCGGATAAGTCGTATATGTATACATTATATCACATTTTGCATAGCGGGCTTTATCGTTAAGTACAACTGCATCTATCTTTCGTTTTAGAAAATCGACTAAATGCTTGTCCCCGTCTGGAATTACCATAGTTAAAGAGGTTTTATTTTCATCTTTATCTAACAGGGAATTGTTAAGATATGTACTATTTATTAAGTTTTCTTCTTTCATCAAGTTTTCAATGCAATCATTTTTCGCTGTGATTGTTAAGGTTAGGAATTTTGTTTTATTTACCTTTGCTTGCTGAATTAATTGTTTATGTAAAATCCAGAAATTAGATTTTTCGCTTAGTATTGGCAAAACAAAATAAAAACTTGAACCTTCATTTAACTTACTTTCAGCCCAAATTGCGCCATTGTGAGCGTCTAAAATTTTTCTTACAATTGGAAGTCCTAAACCTGTTCCGCCAACTTCTCTTGATAGAGAGCTTTCAAGTTGTTTGAACTGGTCGAAAACTTTTGGTAAATTTTCTTCTTCAATACCGATGCCTTCGTCTTTTACGCAAACTTGAATATATTTTCCATTAAGTTTCTTAATTTCATCTGCAAAGCATTCAGGACAAGTTATATCTTTTGCATCAATGATTTTTGTGCTAATATCTATGTTTCCGCCTTTGTGAGTAAATTTAATTGCATTGGAAAGCAGATTGTTTAAAACTTGTGTCATTCTTGATGAATCCGCAAATACGCTTGCAAAATTATCATCAAATGTTGTTGTAAGTTTTAATCCTTTTTCTTCTGCAACGTTATTTTGTTGACTTATTACGTAATCAATAATTTTTTCAAAATTGGTTGAAGAAAATTTATAATCCATTTTTCCAGCTTCAATTTTAGACATATCAAGCAAGTCGTTAATAATTTTTGCAAAACTTTCGATATTTTTATTCGCCATTGCCAAAAATTTATTCATGCTTTCGGTTACTGTGCCTGCACGACCGCTTGAAATGATTTGAAGCGCTGTTTTCAGTGGCGTAATAGGAGTTCGTAATTCGTGCGATACGATTGAAACAAATTCTGATTTTAGATGTTCAAGTCGGTATAATTCTTTATTTTTTTCTTGAATTTCTTGAACATAAGATGCATTCTTTAAAGGCATAGAAACCTGTTGCGCAATAGTGTGGAAACATTGCGTGTCTTCATTTGTGAAATCCTGTTCTCTGTAAATTTCAACAAATCCGAAGAAATTATCGCTCAAATTGATTTGCGCAAACATATTATCATATCTTAATACCGAAAAATCATAGTCATCTATTGGATTTTTGGCATATTTTATTGTTTTTAAATCGTTTATATTTAATTCAAATGGCATTTCTTTGTTTTCAAATAATGATTTGTAATTCAATACAGCTCTGAGTTTTAAGGCTTCTAGCAATCTATCTGAAATTTGATTTATAGAATTGATTATTAATAAAGGTTCATTATCAGACTTGAAGGTTAAAACGCAGGCAACAGAAAATCCCAAGGCTTTATCAAGCCCTTCCAGCATAATATTTATGAGCTTTTCTTTATCTAAAGTTCCTGCAAATTGCGAACCTATGTTGTATAGAACATCTAATTGGTATAAACTTTTTGATAAATTTTGATTAGAAGCGGATAAACGCGTTAACGTATCTTTTCTGCGCATGTTTACGTTTATTGTTGAAATTAAAATGTTATCTTGCACAGGTTCAGTTAAAAAAGCGTCTGAAATGTTTAATAATTCAGGTGGAATTTTGTCGTCTTTTACAAGCGCAAGGGTTATAACATTTTCTTTTAAAGAGTTTATTTTTCTATATAAATGTGGCAAATCAATAGAAGTTGATGTTGCATCTAAGATTATAATGCTTGGAAAATCAACATTCATGACGTCAAAAAACATTTGCTCATCAGATGCAAATTGAAAATCGTGCGCAAATTTTGTTAAAATGTCATCGTAATGTTTAATTTTATTATTATTGTCAGAAACTAATAATATCTTTGCCATATTAATATATTATCAATAATAAAATAAGGGGCAAATCCTTAACAGACTGTAACTAAGTTAAAAAACTTGCTTGAAAAATATGTTTGTGGTTTCATGTATTTACAGAGTTAAGTCATTCCTCTTAGACTTAATTCCAGTAAATACCAAAGCGGCGTGGTATTTGCGAGTAGTTAAAATTAAGAAGGAAAATAAACATGTTAAAAATCAGATTAAAAAGATTAGGTGCTAAAAAGAACCCAACTTACAGAATTATCGTTATCAACTCAACAACAAAACGTGAAGGCGCTCCAATTCAAGAGTTAGGTCATTACAACCCTAAAACAAAAGTTATGGTATTAAACAAACAAGCTGCTCTTGATTGGGTATCTAAAGGTGCTCAACCAACAAATACAGTTGCTTATTTGATTAAAAACTGTAATGATGATGGTTCTTTAAACTACAAAAAATCTGAAACAGTAAAACTTTCAAAGAAAGCTATGGCTAAGAAAGCTGCTGAAGAAGAAGCTAAAAAACAAGCTGAAGCAGAAGCAGCAGCTGCGGCAGAAGCTCCTGCTGAAGAAGCTTCTGTTGAAGCATAGTTTTATAAATCTTTGAGATAAATTTTTAAAACGGCGATTTTGATTTCATCAAAATCGCCGTTTTTATATAATAAATAGGGTCGGAAAATTTTATTTTCCGACCCTATTTATTATTGTTATTTTATTATTTATATAACGGTGCAAGTTTAGTTGCTTGTTGAGGGATTACGCCTTCTTCGATTGGAAGATATACTCTATAATCAATATCAGGGAAGCAGTTGTCAATATCTTCGATTTCGTGAAGTTTTGCTTCGTCGATATTTCCAGATTCAATCATATCAGCGATAGTTTCAAATCTGTCAACATGTTCTCTAAATCTATCAGTTGCGTAATCTTTAGCTTGCCAAGTTGTAATCAAGAAAGGCCAGTCAGAAGATTGTAGTAATAAGTTTTCTCTTGATAATTGAGCTAAAGCTCTTAATAATAAGCTATCTGAAGGTTTTTCTTCGTATTTGCTAACAACTTCAGTAATGCGTTTTTCGCAAGAGTGGATAATTGGCCACATCCATTCTGTTAAGTGGTTCATCCATACATAGAAGTGTCCGCCAGCACCCCAAGAGCTTTCAGGAATTTGAATTGCTTCTTTTGGAGGGTGAGCTTCTAAGTATTCACCAGCTGTCATCATTTGAACATCATCTTTTAAGTATGTGTTTAATTTTTTAACAACTTGTTTAATGAATTCAACACCTTCAAACCACCAATGTCCGAATAATTCAGTATCAAAAGATACCATTACCAGCCCTTCTTTACCATCGTGAGAATTTTTGTAATCATTCAATAAGTGGTAAAGCATTGTTGTGTAGTGATCAGAGTTTTCGTTAATTTTATTGAATGCCAAAACTGGGTCATAAAGCATTTTATCGCCTAAATCAGTTGTTGAAGAAGTAATTCTCCAATAGTGCATGCCTGATTTGTCATCTTTTTTGTGGAATTCTCTGTAAACACCATCTCCAGGGTATCCGTCAGCAGCAGACCATACTTGATAACCAGCTCTGTCGTTTCTTCCCATAACTGCAACTTGTGCGTCTGGTAGCCAATAAGCTGAATAAGTGTCGTAACCAGTTGCTTCGCGTTCTGGAAGCGGAATATATTCAATATTTCCGTAAGGTCCGATAACACGTCTGTTTCCGATAGAGTTACCACCTTCAATAACGTGTGATTCAGTAAAGAAGTAGTGAATATCATTGTTTTGTAAAGTTACTTCAATAGCAGGACGCCATTTCTTTTCGCCGTCTTTGCCGATATATTGATAACCTTGTCTGTATGCGCATTCAGGCAACCAAGTTCCTTTTGCTTTTTTACCGAAAAGACGTTTTGTAGTATCTGAACCAACTTTAAATTGAGCGTTCAAATTGTTATCAGTTGCAAGTAATGGTGAGAAACCATGAGTTGCGCCTGATGTTGTAATTTCGATACAGCCTAAATCTTGGTATTTTTTGAAGGCTGAAATTAAATCCTTGTTGTAACGATTTACAAAGTGATCTTTGATTTTAGATAAGTGATTTAGAGCAAAATTTGCTAAATAACTTAAATGTTCAGAGTTTTCAACTTTTGGATCTGGATATCTTGCAACATCTTCTTCTGCTGCTTTAATTCTTGTATCCATATATTTAACAAAACCTTCTTGTAAGTGTTTGTCGTTTAATTGTTCAGCTAAAATTGGAGTGATACCAACCGTTAATTTAGCTTTAATACCGTCTTCTTCGTACAATTCAGAAATTGCATCAAGAAGTGGTACGTAAGTTTCAGACATACATTCGTATAAATTTTCTTCACCGAATGGCCACATACCAGCTTTGCGGTAGTATGGCAAATGACTGTGTAACATAAAAACAAATTGTCCTACTGACATAAAATGCCTCCGTATCCTTATTTATAATGACTATCTTCGTGTTTATTGCAGGGTAATTGTATTTTACGAACAATTTTTCCTTTATATATTTATAACATGAAAATAAAATTATTGTTATAAATTTAAGGATATTTTTCTTTCTTTGTTACATTTTGTTAAATAACATAATGTAAATAAATGTAACAAATATTTGGTAAATCTTAAAAAAAGTAGCAAAAATCATGCTTTTCGGGACTTTATAGTAGTGTAGGTATTTATATTTGTGTGGAAATCATGCCAGTTAATTCAATTAATTTAGCTCAAAATTTAGTAACTTCTAATAGAAACGCTCATTCTAATATCGCATTCAAAGGTGAAGCACCAGATTTGGAAGCTTTAAAAGCGAAACAAGATGAATTTAGAAGAATGTCAGAACAAGTTGGGGAACAAGGCGGTTTTATAGGCAAACTAGGTAAGTTTGGTTCAAAAGCTATTGGTATTTTAGTTGCGTTTACTGCAACAAAAATTTGTTTAGGCAAAGCTGCGGACTTGATTTCTGGAACTGTTGGCAAATATACAAATTCAGCAACGCAAAAAGCAATTGAAGCGTTAAATAAGAAAGCTGCGGAAAAAACTGGTGAAGAAGCAGCTAAATTAGCCGAAAAAGCTACAAAGTTAGCAGAAAAATTTGAAAAATCAAAAGTTCTAACAGATAAAATTCAAAAAGTCGTAGTTAACACTATTGCTGGCGGTGCGGCAATTGGTGTTGCAATGAAGGACTTTGGACTTGTAAAAAAACAAGTTTCTGATAATACAGAAAATTTAGTTGACCAAGCAGTTGACAATGCGACTGGAAATGGTTATAATACAAGTGGAAGTGGTTCAAACGATTTTAATGTTAGTGAAGACGATTTCTAATTAAAAGTAGTGTTTAGGAGGTAAGTTCTAAAATGATGATTAGTCCTATATCAAGTGTGTCATTCAGAGGTAACGATGCATTAGCTGGTTTAAAAAACATTAGTGCAATGGACGCTATTGAAAAAACTCAAAAAGCAATGGAAACAGTTACAAACTTGAAAGAAGGTACTGACGAGTTTAAGAAAAATATGGAAACAGATTCTGAAGCATATTCAGACGCTGTAACATCAAATTTGGCTAAAGCAGCTGAAGAAAACAAAGCTCTTAAACCAATTGCAGATGCTGCAAATTCAAAAGTAGGTAAAAAAGTTGCTGATATATTCGGTAGTTTTACTGCATTTTGTACAAATATAGCAAGTGCGGCAACTACTGTTTCAACAATTACTAAGTAGTAAAATTTACAATAAGAAAAAGAGAGTCGGGCAATGACTATGATGTCCGCTCTCTTTTTTTATGCTAAAATTTCTGTATGAAAAAGTTTATTGTAAAGAAAATAGATTTTTATAAAATTGAGGAAGAATTAAAAAATATTGGTTTTGATATTTCGTATTTGATGAATGCCAAAAATAAGTATCAGTATTTGAATTTGAAAATTTTCGGTTTAACTTTACCTCAGGCAAATATTTTAAAGCAAACAGCTTTAACAGTCGGGGCTGATTGTGCGGTACATAGAGATGTTTTGACGGCTAATATTGAAAAAACTGATTGTATTTTAGGCGGAAGTATTTCTCAAATTCTAAAAATTTCCGATAAGTTAAAAAATCAACCATTTTCAATGAAAGTTTTAGCAGATGTTTTAGAAGAAAGAATTAAGACGGAAGAAAAAATTACGCCAAAATTAGTTGGAATTTTAAATTTGACAAAAAATTCTTTTTCTGACGGTGGTCAATTTTATGATTTTAACTCTGCTGTTGAACATTTGCATCAATTAATAGATGAAGGCGCGGATATTATTGATATTGGTGCTGAAAGTACAAAGCCTTTTTCTGAACCTGTAAGTGCAAATGACCAGTTAGAGAAAATTGAACCAATTTTAAATTATATGCAAAAAAATAATATTAGTGTTCCAATCAGTATTGATACACGTTCTAGCGAAGTTGCATTAAGAACGATTGATTTGGGTGCATCTATTATAAATGATGTATCTGGATTTGATTTTGATAAAAACTTGGTTAATGTTGTTTCGTCAACTGGGAAAAAGGTTATTATTCAACATTCGCAAGGTACTCCTGAAAATATGCAAATTAAACCAAAATATGAGAATTTGGTTGATGAAATTTATTTATCACTACAAAATAAAGTGGAGTTTGCTCAAGAAAAAGGAATTTTAAAGGATAACATTATTATTGATGTCGGAATTGGTTTTGGTAAAACAAAAGAACAAAATTTTGAATTGATAAGACGTATAGATGAGTTTAAATCTATTGGGTGCGAGATTATGCTTGGAATTTCAAGAAAATCCTTGCTGGATATGAAAGATGAAACAAACGAAGTTAAAGATATTTATACTACCGCATTAAGCTCTTTGGCAATTGAAAGAAATGTGGATTATCTTAGAGTTCATAATGTAAAAATGCATAAAACATTAATTGAGTTGATGAAAAATTTTTAAGGGAAATTTATGGAAATTTTAGCAATAATACCAGCAAGAGGTGGTTCAAAGGGAATTCCAAATAAAAATATAAAAATGTTGGCGGGTTATCCTTTGGTATATTACAGTATTGAAGCTGGTTTGAAGTCAAAATATGTTACAAGAACTGTTTTATCTACGGAAGCTGAAAATATTAAAAACATAGCTTTTGAGTACGGGTGTGAAGTTGTGGATAGGCCGTTGGAATTAGCGCAGGATACTACAATGACAATTCCTGTAATGATTCATGTGTTGGATTATCTGAAAGAAAAAGAAGGTTATGAGCCAGACGCAGTCGTGTTATTGCAACCGACTTGTCCTTTGCGTGATTATAATGAGTTAGATAAAGTTTTAGAATGTTATTTTGAAAATTTAAGAAAAGGACATGATTCAGCTTTTGCCGTTTTAGATATTGGAATTACTCATTCTTTATGGCGACAAATTCCTAATACTGAAAAATTTGAACCTTTATATGATTCTCGCACAAGACCACGTCGTCAAGATGAACATCGTCATTACCCGATGTATAGAGAAACAGGTTCGGTCTATGTGTGCAAAACTAGTGTTATGCGCGAGGTTAATGATTTTATTGGGAATAATCCGATGGTTTATGTTGTTGATAAATCAGTCGATATAGATACTCCAGAGGATTTTGAAAAGGTAGCTAAAATTTTGGAAAAGAGAAGAACACAATGAATGAAGCATTATTTTTTATAACTATAATTATTAATTTTGCAGGTGTGATTTTTGCATATAAGTTTTTTGGAAAAGTCGGTATTTTTGCATGGATAGGCATAGCAACAATAATCGCTAATGTTGAAGTGTTAAAATGTGTAGATATTTTCGGTATGGCGCTAACTTTGGGTAATGTTACTTATGGCTCAATTTTCTTGGCTACTGATATCTTAAATGAAAAATATGGAGTAGAAGAAGCTCAAAAAAGTGTTTATTTGGGATTTTTTGCACTATTAATTTTTACTGCCATTACACAAGTTGATTTACACTATATTTCAAACTCGGCAGATTTTGCGGGTGAAGCTATGAAAACTTTATTTACAATAACTCCACGCGTATGTTTTGCAAGTATGTCGGCATATTTTATTTCAAACATGATGGACGTATATTTGTATAAATTTATTAAAAATTTATTGCCATCAGATAAATTTTTATGGGTGAGAAACAATGGTGCAACCTGGGCAAGTCAGCTGTTTGATACGGCAATTTTTACCTATATCGGTTTTGCAGGAGTTTTCTCTAAAGAGATTGTTTTTGAATTGTTTATAACGACATATATAATTAAAATAATAATAGCCTTGTTAGATACTCCATTTTTATATATTGCAAAACGCATTAAAAATGACGCTTAATTGTTACTTTGTATCACGATTTAAAAATCTAATTGTGATAAAAATCACAATGTAAACTATTGTAAAACCTAAAAAATAATAAGGGTTGACAAAACACTTATTATTTTTTATACTGTTAAATAAGGAAATCAATCACGATTTAATAGGAGATATACAAAATGCCAAAAACAACAACAAAAAAAACAACAACAAAAAAGGCTTCAAAAAAACAAAACGATGTTGAAAAATTAGAAAAAGCATATAATGCTTCTAATTTAGTAGATAGCGTTGAAGCATTTGAAGCGTTAATTGACAGAGTTCATAAAGCTCAAGAACTTTATTCACATTATTCTCAAGAACAAGTGGATAAAATCTTCAAAGCAGCAGCAACAGCAGCTGATAAAGCTCGTATCCCTCTAGCTCGTATGGCTATTGAAGAAACTGGTATGGGTGTTTTAGAAGATAAAATTATCAAAAATCACTTTGCTTCTGAATACATTTATAACAAACATAAAAATGTTAAAACTTGCGGTATTATCAAAGAAGATAAAGCAAACGGTACAAAAATTGTTGCTGAACCTTTAGGTGTTTTAGCTGGTATTATCCCAACAACAAACCCAACTTCAACAGCAATCTTCAAATCATTAATTGCTTTAAAAACTAGAAACGCAATTATCTTCTCACCTCACCCAAGAGCAACTAAATCAACAATTGCCGCTGCTAAATTAGTTTTAGATGCAGCAGTTAAAGCTGGTGCTCCAAAAGATATCATCGGTTGGATTGACGTTCCATCAATCGAATTATCAAGTGCATTGATGAAACACCCTAAAATTGATTGTATCTTAGCAACAGGTGGTCCTGGTATGGTTAAAGCTGCTTATTCATCAGGTAATCCAGCATTAGGTGTTGGTCCTGGTAATACATCAGCAGTAATTGATGAAACAGCAGATATTAAAATGGCAGTTTCTTCAATTCTTATGTCAAAAACTTTTGACAACGGTATGATTTGTGCATCAGAACAATCAGTAATAGTTGTTGAAGATATTTACGAAGAAGTTAAAAAAGAATTTATATATCGCGGAGCTTACCTTGTAAACAAAGCAGAACAAAAGAAAATGGTAGATTTACCATTTATTGATCCTGCCAGAGGAACTGCTCACCCAGCAATCGTTGGTCAACCAGCTCATAAAATTGCTGAATTAGCTGGATTTAAAACTCCAGAAGATGCAAAAATTCTTTTAGTTGAAAGACCAGAAGTTGATTGGAATGATCCATTCTCAAGAGAAAAATTATCTCCAATCTTAGCTATGTACAAGGCTAAAAACTATGAACAAGCTGCAGAAATGGCTTATGAATTAGTAAATAAAGGTGGTGCTGGTCATACATCAGTATTATATACAGATGCTAGAAAAAGTGAAAGAATTAACGCTTATGCAGAAAAAATGCCAACTTGTCGTGTATTAATTAACTCTCCATCATCTCAAGGTGGTATTGGTGATTTATATAACTTTAAACTTGAACCATCATTAACATTAGGTTGTGGTTCTTGGGGTGGTAACGCCGTTTCTGGTAACGTTGGTGTTGAACACTTATTAAACTACAAAACTGTAGCTGAAAGGAGAGAAAATATGTTATGGTTTAAGGCTCCAGCTAAAATCTACTTCAAAAGAGGTGCTACTGATTTAGCTTTAAGAGAATTACAAGGCAAAAAACGTGCATTTATCGTAACTGACAGATTCTTGTATAATTCAGGTGCAGTTAATAAAATAACAAATGTTTTAGATGAAATCGGTATTGAACATCAAGTATTCTTTGATGTTAAACCAGATCCAACATTATCTACAATTAATCAAGCAATGTCTATTTTAAATCCATTTGAACCAGATGTAATTATTTCATTAGGTGGTGGTTCTCCAATGGACGCAGCTAAAATTATGTGGTTAATGTATGAACAACCTGATACAGTATTTGAAGATATCTCAATGAGATTTATGGATATCAGAAAGAGAATTTGTCAATTACCAGAATTAGGACAAAAAGCAACAATGGTTGCAATTCCTACAACTTCAGGTACAGGTTCAGAAGTTACACCATTTGCAATTATTACAGATGATGAAACTCATGTTAAATACGCAATTGCAGATTATGCTTTAACTCCAAATATGGCAATCATTGACCCTGATTTTGTTGACGGAATGCCAAAAGGCTTAACATCTGCTTCAGGTATTGACGCATTAGTTCACGCAATTGAAGCATACGTTTCATGTATGGCAACAAACTTTACTAATTCCAATGCTTTAGAAGCTACAAAATTAGTATTCAAATATTTAGGAAGAAGCTATAATGAAGGTGCAAACGATCCTATCGCAAGAGAAAAAATGCACTATGCTGCAACAATTGCAGGTATGGCATTTGCAAACTCATTCTTAGGATTATGCCACTCTATGGCTCACAAACTTGGTGCTATGTACCACGTTCCACATGGTGTTGCAAATGCATTGTTAATCAGACAAGTTATTAAATATAATTCTTCTGATGCTCCTCACAAACAAGCAATCTTCCCACAATATAAATATCCATGTGCTAAGATGAAATATGGTCAAATTGCTGATGAATTAAACTTAGGTGGTAAAAACGATGATGAAAAAGTTAAATTATTAATTAAAGCAATTGATAAATTAATGAAAGATATTGATTTACCAAATTCTATCGAAGAATTCATCTCTAAAAATGGCTTCACAAAAGAATACTGGAATGAACATCTTGACGAATTGGTTGAATTAGCATTCGATGACCAATGTACAGGTGCTAACCCAGCATATCCATTAATGTCAGATATCAAGAAAATATATATTGATGCATTCAATGGTGTAGTTTAATATAAAAACTAATGAGAGGATAAACTTCTTTGTTAGGTTTATCCTCTCATTTTTTTAAAGTGAGGTTTTATTATGGATATTCCAGATAAAGTTATTAACAGGCTAACTCTATATCATTATATTTTAGATGATTTTGATGAAGATTCTGTTGAATTCATATCAAGTACGCAGATAGCTGATTTGTTGAATATAGATGATTCTCAGGTTAGAAAAGATATTAAATATTTAAATAATACAGGTAAATGTAGAGTTGGTTATAATATAAAAGAGTTGAAACTTTCTATTGAAAAAACTTTAGGTTTTTCAAAGCCAAAAGATGTATTTATAATTGGTGCAGGTAATTTAGGATCTGCGCTGGCAAAATATGATAGTTTTTCAAATTATGGTTTAAATATTTTGGCTATGTTTGATGTTGACCCTATAAAATTAGGGATAACAATTAATAATAAAGAAGTTTTTCCGATAAATAAGTTACCAAATTTGGTAAAAAGGTTAAATGTCAACTTTGCGATTTTAACCGTACCTAGGAAATATGCCCAAGAATCAGCAGATTTCTTAGCAGCAGCAGGAATTAGATATATATGGAATTTTACTCCTTGTATTTTGAATGTACCAAAAGAAGTTAAAGTTTGGAATGAAAATTTGATTGGTAGCTTTTTACAATTTACAAAAAAAGGTATTGATGAGGTGAATTAAGAATGACAGTTGAAATAAAAGTTTGCATGGGAAGCGCTTGTTTTGCGAGAGGAAATGCAGAAAATATTGAATTTATAGAAAATTTTATAAAAGAAAATTCTTTAGATGCTAAAATAGAGTTAGTTGGTTCAAGATGTGAAGGTTATTGTGCAGAAGGTCCAAACATTTACATTGATGGAAAATTACACTCAAATATGGACAAAGATAAATTAAAAAGTCTAATGGAAGGTATATGTAATGAATAAACTTTATCCGGTTTACACGCTTAAAAACGAATGTCATGATTGTTATAAATGCGTAAGAGAATGTCATATTAAAGCAATCAAGGTTCAAGACGGAAGTGCATCTGTTATTAATGACAAATGTATTGCTTGTGGACATTGTGTTAAAGTGTGTCCATCTGGTGCAAAAAAAGTTAGAAATGATATCGAAAAAGTTAAAACTTTAATGATTGCTCAAAAAAAGGTATTTGTTTCTCTTGCGCCTAGTTGGTCTGGAATTTATGATTTATCTGCTGAAAAAATGATTGCAATTTTAAAAAAATTAGGATTTTATGCAGTCAGTGAAACGGCTTTAGGTGCACAGCAGGTTTCAATAAAATGTGCAGAAATTTTGAATAACGCTGATGATGGGTTATACATATCAAGCGCTTGTCCTGTAATCGTTGATTACATAAGAAAATATAAACCAAAATTCGCAAAAAATATTGTGAATGTTGCTTCTCCTGCGCTTACACATGCAAAAATGTTAAAAGAAAAATATGGGGATAGCATTTCGGTTGTGTTTATTGGTCCTTGTATTGGTAAGAAAAATGAGGCTGATACTCACCCTGACTTTATTGATGTTTCTCTTACTTTTGACGAGCTTAACTTTTGGATAAACGACGAATTTATTAATATAAACGAATTAGAAATTAAGTCAGATGATGTTTTTGTGCCAGAAGAAGCTAATGAAGGCGCGTTATACCCAATAGAAGACGGAATGAACGATACGATTAAAAAAGTTGGTATAAATGATGATGTTTCATTGGTAAGTTTAAGTGGACTAGATTCTTTTGATAGAGCATTAGATGGTTTAGATATCGAGAATTTAGGTAAAAAAGTTTTTGTTGAGGCATTGTCTTGTGAGTCTGGTTGTGTAAATGGACCTTGTGCATCAACTAAAAAAGCAGGAATAGCAATTGTTTCTGATATTTTATCAAAAATTAAATACAGAGAACAAATTCCAAAAGTTGCAGATGTAGTTTTTGAAGAAAATTTCGAAAGTTCTCAAATAAAAGACGATGATGTAAGTTTTGCACAAATAACAGAGGCTTTGAAAAAAATTGGTAAACATACGCCAGAAGACGAATTAAACTGCGGTGGTTGTGGATATTCAACTTGCAGGGATATGGCAAAAGCGCTTGTAAAAGGTGATGCTGAACCTTCAATGTGTGCGTCTTACATGAGAAAAATTGCAATGCGTAAGGCAGCAGCTATGTTAAGAGCTATGCCGTTAGCAATGGTTATGGTTGATAAAAATTTGAACGTTGTAGAAGCAAATGACGCATTTATGAGAATGTTTTGTGGTGATATGTATGAAATCTTTTCAACTAGAAAAGAAGGACTTTCGGGTGCTTCGTTAGATAGAATTATTTCTTTTAGCGAGTTATTTCAACAACTTTTACTTTCTGGTGGAGATATTCATAAATCTCATTATCAAGTTAAAAATAAATTGTATGATATTAGTGCATTTACAATTGAAGATGGTGAAATTGTTGGTGCAATTATAACTGATGTTACAAAGGCAGAAATAGACAGAGAAAAAATTGCAGAGAAAGCTAAAGAAGTTATTACTAAAAATATTGCTAAAGTTCAAGAAATTGCCTGTCTTTTAGGTGAACACATGGTAGAAACGGAAGTTCTTTTAAGTTCAATTGCTCATGACTATTCAAATGACGATGAGGAAGATGACTAATGTTTATTGATATTGATTGTACGCAAAGAAAAAAATACAATCAAAACGCCTTTGGTGATTATTTTACATCAAAGCGTTATCCTGAAACTGGAAAGTTATTAGCCGTTCTTTCAGATGGCTTAGGTAGTGGTGTAAAAGCTAATATTTTAGCTTGTATGACGGCAACTATGTTGTTGAAATTTATAGAAGCAGGAACAAGTATTAAAAAAGCCTGTGAAATCATTTTGAACTCCTTACCTGTTTGTCAAATTAGAAAAATAAGTTATTCAACTTTTTCTGCACTAGATTGTGATGTAAATGGAAACGCAAAAATTGTAGAAGAAGGTAATCCTCAATTTGTGTGGGTTAGAGATGGTGAAGTTTTAGAGCCTGAATATGAAGTTTTGCAATCAAAAACTTTTCCGAACAGAAAAATGCATATCTATCATATAAAATTACAAGTTAATGACAGATTAATTTTTTGCTCAGATGGTGTAACTCAATCAGCTTTGGGATCTAAAGATTTAAGATTAGGTTTGCGCAGAGAAGGCTTGATAGAAATTATAAAAAAAGAACTAAAAGCTCATCCTGATATTTCAAGCCATGATTTGTCAGAAAGAATTGTTTTGCAAGCGATAAGAAAAGAACCAGATAACTTACCAAAAGATGATGTATCTGCTATGTGCGTGTATTATAGAAATCCAAGAAATGCGGTTGTTTTTACAGGTCCGCCATATTATCAGGATAAAGATAATTATTACGCAAAAGCATTAATTGAATTTGACGGTAAAAAAGCTATTGCTGGTGGTACGACAGCAAATTTAGTATCGCGAGAATTAGGTATTCCGATAAAAACAAATATGTCTTTAAATGTTGGTAAGTTACCTGCAATATCCTATATGGAAGGCATAGATTTAGTAACCGAGGGAATTTTGACCTTGACAAGAACTCTTGAATATTTAGAAAGTGGGCAGTTTAATGATGATGCTGCTGGAGAATTATCAAAATTTATGCTAAACTCTGATTGTATAACATTTATGGTTGGTGCAAAATTAAATCAAGCTCATTATGACCCTAATTTGCCGATTGAAATTGAAATCAGAAAAAATGTTATAAAAAAAATCGCTGATGTTTTAGAACAAAAATATTTTAAAAAAGTAACAATACAATTTATGTGAGGTAAAAATGTCGAAAATTAATGTAAAGGTATGCTTAGGTACAACATGTTTTGTTATGGGGGGTTCAAATTTGCAAGAATTGATTGACCTTGTACCAAGAAAATACGGCGATAAAGTTGAAGTTTCTGGAATTACTTGTTTAGGACAGTGTTCTATTAATGACGAATATTCAAAAGCACCTTATGTACAAGTTGATAATATTGTTGTGTCTGAGGCAACAGTTGAAAAAGTTTTGTTAGCAATTGATGAAAAATTAGCAGAAAAGAAATAGTTAGTAATATAATTTGGAAGAAAGAATAAAATTATGAATAATAACAGTCAAGCAATTCATTTAAAAAAAGAAATTTTGGTTAGATTAATTAAGGCATTTTTCTCTGATGATTTTGAAGAAAACACAAGATTAATTCCTTATGACATGCGTCCAAAAGGAGCAGAAGTTCCTTATAGATGTTGTATTTATAAAGAACGAGCTATCATAAAAGATAGAGCAATTGCAGGTTTGGGATTTCCGATTGAGGAAGATGATGAAAGAACATCACTTTCTAGTTATGCAAAGAGTGCAATTGAGAGAAAAGAAATAGATAATAGAAATTTAACTGTATTACAAGCGGCTTGTAAGGGTTGTGTAACCAGCCAAATTCACGTAACAGACTTGTGTCAGGGTTGTGTTGCAAGACCTTGCCAAACTTCTTGTAAATTTGGTGCAATTACAGTTGTTGATGGCAAATCTCATATAGATGAAACAAAGTGTAAAAAATGTAAAATGTGCATGAAT
This sequence comes from uncultured Candidatus Melainabacteria bacterium, assembly GCA_934699705.1. Taxonomy (GTDB): domain Bacteria; phylum Cyanobacteriota; class Vampirovibrionia; order Gastranaerophilales; family Gastranaerophilaceae; genus UBA6984. Next base: position 56,107 of record CAKUXD010000004.1, on the reverse strand, counting down.
GCTTGCCCATACGGTGCGATTGTAAAAACAACTGTTCCATGTGAAGCAGCTTGCCCGGTTGGTGCTATTCAAAAAGATGAAACAGGTTTTGCAAGTATTGATTTTGAAAAGTGTATTAGTTGTGGTCGTTGTATTGCGGCTTGTCCATTTGGCGCGGTTCATGAGAAAAGTCAATTAATTGATATTTTAAAATGTATAAAAGATGAAAAGAAGGTTATTGCGATGATTGCTCCGTCAATTGTTGGACAATTCCCAGGAAATGTATATCAATTAAAAACGGCAATATTAAAAGCAGGGTTTAGTGATGTATATGAAGTCGCTCAAGGTGCGGATATTACGGCAAATACAGAGGCAAAAGAGTTTAATGAACGTATGGAGCGTGGCGATAAATTCATGACAACATCTTGTTGTGCTGGATATAATCAACTTATTAAAAAACATCTTCCTGAGATAAAACCATTTGTATCAGATACAAAAACTCCTTTATTTTACACTGCAGAATTAGTAAAAAAACAAATTCCTGATGCCGTAACAGTTTTTGTTAGTCCTTGTGTTGCGAAACGTGCAGAGGGCTTTGAAAATGATAACGTGAATTACGTAATGAGTTTTGAGGAATTAGGCGCATTATTTGTAGCGAAGAAAATTGAGATTTTGAACTGTGAAGAAACAAAATTTGATAAAGAAAGTTCAAAACAGGCAAGAAATTTCGGTTTATCGGGAGGTGTTGCAGAATCTGTAAAAAAATCATTACAAGATGAGGCGTCTGTAAAACCGCATGTTATAAATGGTTTAAACAAAGAATCTATCAGAGATTTGAAGAAATTTGCAACAAATGGAGAATGTTGTGAAGGTTGTAATTTGGTAGAAGTTATGTGTTGTGAAGGCGGTTGCATTGCAGGTAACGCAACGATGAATAACCAACGTACAGCAAAAAAATTAATCGACGAATTGTCTTCAAAATCAGATGATATTGAAAAAATATAAAAATTTAAAATAATGTAGGCGCAAGAACTGATATTTTATTATTCCTCGCGACAAAAAGAACACAAAAAAAGACCTCAACAGAGGTCTTTTTTTTGTTTAAAACTGGGCCCGGAGGGGTTCGAACCCACGACCAAGGGATTATGAGTCCCCTGCTCTACCGCTGAGCTACAGGCCCAAATTTACGTACCGTAAATTCTTCGTAGTTCTAATTTATCATTAAATTATTTTAAAATCAAGTCCTTAATAGTTTAATAATGTATTTTTGATTAATGCCTTCATTATTTTTCTATCTTGCTTTGATGAAATTATTTCGCAGTTTTCACCATATCTCATTAATCTTGCAAATAATAAATTTTTAGGCTCTTTTTGATTTATTACTGTAATTTCTCCATTTTCTTCGCATAAAACATGTTCTTCGTTTCTTAAAGTATATCTCTTTGCAAGTTTCCCTTTTAGTTTGAACGCAGTTGTGCTTGAAAAAAATCTATTTGAACTCTTTGATGGTGTTTGCTCTATTTTCTTTATTTGTGTTGACGTGAATTCTACAAAACCGCTTGGATTTGTGCAGTAACAAATTAATTTTACTTGATTATTTACGTATTTTGCCTCAATTGGCTCATAAATTAAGCTAACTTCTTCACCAAGTAAGTTAATATATGTTATTTTTAATTTTAGTCCGTCTTGACAGTATTTTTCGTATTCTTTGATGTGTTGTGTTTGAGTTTGAGAAGGTTTTTTTATTATTTTCTTTACATCTTCGCAAATCTCTAACTCTTTTTGACTTTGTAATGCATAGCGCATTTTTAATTGATAAAAGAATTGAGTAATTGTTTCTGAAAGATTTTTCTCAGGAGTTGTTTCAATAACTTCGTTCAATATTGATAACGCTTTTAGGTTATTTTCTGTTAAATTTATTTTAAATGGTAAATTTTTAACTTCATATTTACATTTATGTCTTGATAAAGTTATTCCTGCAAACTTCAAAGTTGTTAAATACTTGTAAACTACGGCTTTTGAATAATTTTTTTCGCCACACATTTCAAGTGATTCAAGGTGGCGGATAATATCTTCAACGCTTGCAGGTTGATTAATTAAAAATTTTAATGTTTCAAACACTCTATATGCAGCATAACTAGTGTTATCGTTTGTATATTTAGTCATTTTTATATACCTCTAGCATTGATTTTAACTTTTCTTTCACCGATTGGCGAACATCTTCGGGTGAAATTACTGTGCAATCAGGACCATAAGCTAAAATTTTTTGCATTAGTTTAAAATCATTGTCGCTTTTGTATTCAAGCTTTAGTGAATTATTATTTTTTTCAATAACACTCTCATTTTCAGCTGGTTGATAATTCAAAAATGATGCGTTTTTAAGTTCTAAGATAACAATTTTTATTAAATCTTGGATTAATCCTTTTTCTAGGTGAAACATTACTGGAGATGTGATTTTAGAAACCAATAAAAATGAATTATTCTTGAAGGTCGGGCAATAACCGTTTATATAAAGTTTTTTACTTCTAAATTCAAAATTAGTTACATAAAATTCAATATCTTGTTTTCCAGAGTTAGGCGAATTATAAACAAAAGAAATTTTATTCTTGCAATTTTTAGCTTTTACTAAATCGTTTAAAATATTTTTGTTTAATCTTTTTAAAAGTGAAATCCCATTTAGATATTCTGCGGTTTCAATATCTAGTGCATATTTTGAAATTGTTTCAAATAAATTTTCTATTAATAATAATTGTTGAATTGTTAATCGGTTAAAGATGTTGTTATAAAGCTTTTCAAATGATTTTGCTAAATCCATAGTAATTGTCATTTCAAATGGGTGTGATAGCAGTTTATATTGAAAATTATTTGATTTATCTGCACGTGAAATTTTGCAACCAGCAGAGCGCAAAGCGTTCATGTCATTGCGTAGAGTATCAATTGAGAAGATGTTTTTTGGATAATTATTCTTTTCAAAATAGTCGCTAATTTCTTCTGCAGTTTTAGGCGATTCAATTAAAAGAGAGAAAAGAACTAATAGTCTTACTCCAGTAAGATTTATTAATTCTGGTTTTATGTCTTCAAGTTTTAACGAATTTAACATAGCTTTAGTCTTCCTTACACTAAGTATATCAAGTTTTTGGATTTCTACAACTTTTTTACGTTTCATTAAGTTTTTGATTTTCTCTTACATAATGTTTTAATAGATAGTATGAATTGGGTATTTTATTTGTTAATTTTAATTTCTCTTGTAACTGCAGTTATTGAGGGTCGTTTGCAAGATGTGGTCAACGCTATCTTGACTGGTGCTGATTTATCTGTGAAGGTTGCGTTTTCTTTAATTGGTATAATGGCATTTTGGTTAGGTATAATGAAGGTTGCAGAGGCATCAGGAATTGTTAGTTTTATAACGAAACTTATTAAACCTATTGCAAAATGGTTATTTAACGATATTCCGCAAGATAATAAGGCGATTGGTGATATTGCGATGAGTTTTTCTGCAAACGCTTTAGGTTTAACTAACGCGGCAACACCAATTGGTTTAAAAGCTATGGAAGAATTGCAGGAAATTAATGAAGATAAAGAAAGTGCTTCAAATGCTATGTGTATGTTTTTGGCAATGAATACGGCTGGATTTCAAATAATTCCAGCGACTGTGATTGCGGTACTTGTGGGAATTGGTTATAAAAATCCGACTGAAATAATACTTCCAACGCTTATGGTTACTGGAATTGCATTTATTTCAGCTATTATAATTGCAAAAATTTTCCAATACACATGGAGGGCTCAAAAATGACCTTTCAAACAGTTATGAACGCGCTTTCTTTGTGGATTTTACCTGTTATTTTGCTAATTATTTTAACTACTGGCATGGTAAAAAAAGTTCCTGTATATGAAGTTTTTACTGATGGGGCAAAAGACGGGTTTAAAGTTGCTGTTAATATAATTCCTTATTTGGTTGCGATTTTAGTATCTATTTCTATGCTTAGAGCATCAGGTTTTATTGATTTATGCGGAAATCTTTTTGGCGAACTTTTAAATCGTCTATCAATACCTGTTGAGGTTTTACCATTAATGATAGTGCGCTCGTTATCTGGTTCTGCGGCTTTAGGTGTGTTTTCAGATATCGCGAATAATTTAGGGCCAGATGCTTTTGCGACAAAATTATCTGCGATTATTGTTGGAAGTTCTGAAACAACTTTTTATGTATTAGCGGTATATTTTGGTTCTGTTGGTATAAAAAAGGTCAGATATGCTCTTTTAACTGGACTTTTGGCTGACTTTATTGGAATTGTGGCAGCAGTAGTGGTTGCTCGAATGTTTTTTCTCTAGCATCAACCCAGCATTGAGTAATTTTTCTAGCACTTCTTGTTTCAGTTTCTTTTCTGATTAATACCGCATAGTTAATGTTAATAAAATCAATAGTATCAAGTTTTTCTACGATATATTCTTCACTTCCGCAGTTATGGCAGAAGTTTGAAATAGGTACAATTTTCCCGTTTTTAACAATGGCTTTTTCTTTAATTCCGCAACAAGCACATCTAACGATGTACCATTGATTTTCGATTAATGCTCCGCAATCAGGACAGTAGCCGAAATCTTTATCTATACTAACATGTGCGTGTTGACATTTTTGTTCACTAGAAAATAAGTTTTTTAATAGCTCTAAAATCATAATTACCTCGATTGCATTTTGTAGAATTTGTAGAAAAATTTATGTAGATGTTGTTTATTTAATGAAGATTTTGAATTAGTCAAAAATAAATAATTGTTTGTAACTTTTTGTAAATTACTTTTATTTTTACAAAATATTATTGAAAAACCAAGAAAAATAGTTTATAATTGTAAAAAATAAGGAGAATTTTATGAAAAATATTGTTAATAAGTTTTGTTTATCCGCTTATAATTCACTATTTTCAAAATTAGCATTTACTCTTGCAGAAACGCTTGTTGTAATGGGGATTATTGGCGTAGTTGCAGCATTAACTATTCCAAACTTAAACCAATCAACAGGTAATAAAGAAAAAGTTGCAAAGCTTCAAAAGATTTACGCAAACCTAGATGATGCTTTCGGTCGAGCTGTGGCAACTTATGGTTCTATACCAAAGTGGTTTGTAAATTTAGGTCAAGATGATAGTGCTGAAGTAATTACTGCAAATCGCATAGGTGATTTTTTAAAAATAAATAAAACTTGTGTAGAAGGAGAATCTGGTTGTTTTGCTTCTGGATTATATAAAGCTGGTCCAGGAAATACTGCTATAGGCTTTCAGAAGGCTTATTTATTAGCAGATGGAACTGCAGTTAACTTTTTTATTTTGGATAATACCTGTACAAGTGTTAACGGTCAAATTAGTGATGTTTGTGGTTCTATTGACGTAGATATTGATGGACCTAAAGGGGTTAATTCCTATGGTATTGATACTTTTATTTTTCTTATATCAAAATCAGGTATTGTTCCTACAGGTGCACAAAATACTTCGGAAGGTTCGACATTGGAAAGACTTCAAGCAACTTGTTTTAATACTAGATTTAGTTGTGCTGGTTGGGTGATTGCTAATGGTAATATGGATTATTTAAAAGCAGATGATGAGGGTGTTTGTCCTAATGGTACAGAACTATCTTGGGAAAATACAAGTTGTAAATAAGTAGACGCTGAATGGACATATATAATACTTATAATCTTCTTGACACGTATTTTTATTTATTCTACAATTTCAGTAACTCACTATCCTCAGAGTTATAAGAGTTTATAAAAAGCGTCATTAACTTTTTATTTACTCTCAGTAAAAGAAAGAAGGACAAAATGGCAAATATTAAATCAGCTAAGAAAAGAGTATTGGTTGCAGAAAGAAATCACGAAAAAAATGTTGCTTTCAAAACTTCAATCAAAACAGCTTTGAAAAAAGTTCTTGAATTAGCTAAAGCCAAAGACGAAGAAGCATTAAAAGGTGCATTATCAAAAGCATACCAACTTTGTGATAAAGCAGTTTCAAAAGGTATTTTACACAAAAATACTGCTTCAAGAAAAAAATCAAGATTAACTTTAGCTGCAAAAAAATTGTTAGCTGAATAATTTTATTTTTTCAAAAAACTTTAAGGGCGCGAAACACTTGTTTCGCGCCTTTTATTTTAATTGTAAGTATTATTTAACAATCTTAACTAAAAAAGATATTGTTTGGTATAATTATATTAGGATATTGTGTGATTAGGGTGAATGGCATGCCGCCAGTACAGAGTATTAATTTAAAAAGCTATCAAAATCTAATTGAAACAGTTTGCAAAGTTGAAGCATCAAAAATGGCGTCAACCTCGCATCTGTTGGATTACATTGAAATGGTTAATATTGGTACGCAAACTTTATATATCCTTTTTAAACATAAATCGCCTGATTCATACAATCAATCATATCTTTCAACAGCGATTAAATGGTCGATAAGAAACGAAGTTAGACGTCGTTATAAATGGTATTCGATGAAGCAAAAACGCGACATTATGGAAGATTCAGATGGCGTTAGAGAAGCTATGTATAAAACTATTTTGTCTGTTGATGAAATGGCAGATGCCGAAAATCCTACAATTATCCGTTCAACAGATAGAAGTCCTGAAGAAATGCTGATGTTCACTCAGCTTAAATCAAAAGTTGAAGCCTTAATGGAAACGTTGCCAGAGCGTGAAAGAGAATTTATTGAACAAAAGTTTTTTAAAGATAAAAAATTACGCGAAATGTCTGAAGAATATCAAATTTCACCGTCAAGAATTTCAAGAATAATTCAATCAGGGTTGAATAGAATAAAAAAAGAGTTGGCAAAACAGGAGATGATTTAGTTTTGAAAAATATATTTGAAAAAAGTAATGATGTGAACGGTATAAATTTTTTTAATGGCGAGGTGAAAGTCGATTTTATTGATGAAAAATTTTTAAGAAAAGGTAAAATTGGATTGCCTCAAACAAGTGAATTAGAAGTTTTACGTCATTATAAACAACTTTCTGATAAGAATTTTTGTATTGAAAAAGGATTTTATCCATTAGGTTCTTGTACAATGAAATACAACCCAAAAGTTAATGAGATGTTAGCTAATTTGGAAGGTTTTTTAAATCTTCACCCTGCGTTGAAAGATGAAGATGTGCAAGGTGCTTTGGAGTTGATGTATAAACTTCAAGAGGCGCTAAAAGTTGTAACTGGTATGGACTCTGTTACATTACAGCCTGCAGCTGGTGCTCATGGTGAATTTACAGGAATGATGATTGTAAAAAAATATTTTGACTCAATTGGCGAAGATAGGAAAAAAGTTATTATTCCTGATTCTGCGCATGGAACAAATCCTGCAAGTGCTAAGATGGCTGGCTTTGATATTGTTGAAGTTAAGTCTAATGAAAAAGGTCAAGTTGATATTGAAGCACTAAAAGCGTTGTTAGATAAAGATGTTGCAGCGATTATGATGACAAACCCTAATACTTTAGGGATTTTTGAAGAAAATGTTTTGGAAATTTCAAAATTAATGCATGAAAATGGTTCTTTGCTATATTACGACGGCGCTAATTTCAATGCAATTATGGGATATACAAATCCAAAACTTATGGGTTTTGACATTGTCCATTTGAATTTGCATAAAACTTTCTCTACACCTCATGGTGGTGGAGGTCCTGGAGCTGGACCTGTTGGAGTTGTTGATAAGTTAAAGGACTTTTTGCCAGTACCTGTTATTACTTTTGATGGGGAAAAATATCATAGAAATTACAATTTAGCCAATTCTATTGGTAATGTTAAAGGGTATTTTGGTAATTTTGGAGTGCTAATTCGAGCTTATGCCTATATTTTAATGATGGGCAAAGATTTAAAACAAGTTAGCGCAGATGCGGTTTTGAACGCTAATTATATAAAAGAACATTTGAAAAATGATTTTAAAATACCTTATGATGAGCCTTGTATGCACGAATTTGTTTTATCAGGCGATTTACAAAAAGAAAAAGGTATTTCAACTTTAAATATGGCAAAAAGACTTATGGATAGTGATATTCACCCGCCAACGATTTATTTCCCTCTAATTGTTCATGAAGCTATGATGATTGAGCCGACTGAATCGGAAAATAAAGAAAGATTAGACGAATTTATTAACGTAATGCAAAAAATTGCAAAAGAAGTGCAAGAAAATCCAGAAATTATTTTAAGTGCGCCAAATAGCGCTCCTGTTAAAAAAATTGATGAAACACTTGCCGCAAGAAAACCAGATTTGAATTATAGAATGGAAGAATAATATGAAAGAAAATAATAAGAAAAAAATTAAAGTAGCATTTCCGCACATGGGTACAATATCAGTAGCTTGGTCTGCTGCGTTGAGAAGATTTGGTGTTGAAGCTTATGTTCCGCCATATACAAACAAAAAAACATTATCTTTGGGAGTTAAAAATGCCCCTGAGTCTGTTTGTTTACCTTATAAATTAATTTTAGGTAATTTTATTGAAGCAATTGAAGGTGGTACTGATTACGTTGCAATGCTTACTTCTCCTGGCTGTTGCAGATTAGGTGTTTATGGGATTAATATTCAAAGCGCGCTTGCTGATTTGGGTTATGAAGCAAATTATATTGAACTGTCTTTGTATGATGGTATTAAGGGTTTGTTCAAATTTTTCCGCGAATTAATTGGAAAAGACGATTTGTTTGCAACTGTTGGTGCTGTTTTAATGATGATTAAAATGGTTTTTGCTCTTGATGATTTAGAAACAATGTTAGCTTATTACAGAGCGCGTGAAATTACTCAAGGCGAAGCCGAAAAACATTATAATAAATGTCTTGAAATGTATAAAAAAATTAGTACACTTAGAGAATTGAGAAAAGTAAAAAAACAGGTTAAAGCAGAAATGGCAAAGACTCAAATTGATAAAAACAGAGAAGTCTTGCACGTAGATATCACAGGTGAAATTTACTTGGTTGGTGATCCGTTCTCTAACCAATATATCGAAAGAGAATTAGGTAAAATGGGTGTGCAAACCAGACGTAGTTTGACTGTAAGTAGTTTCTTAAAAGATGCTATTATTCCAAAAATCTTTAGAGGAAAAGAAACTCACTTGCAAAGAGCAGAAAGAATGGCAAAACCTTATCTAAACAGAGATATAGGTGGTGATTCACTTGAATGTGTATCTGATGTAGCTTACGCTGATGTAAACAAAAAAGACGGTATTATTCACATAAGCCCATTTACATGTATGCCAGAAATTATGTCGCAAAACATCTTCCCAGCAATGAGAGAAGAACACAATATTCCGATTTTAACTCTTGTAATGGACGAACAATCAGGAAAAGCAGGTTATATTACCAGATTAGAAGCCTTTGTTGACTTAATGCGTCGTAAAAAAAGAAGAGTTGAAATTGAAAATAAAAATAAGAATAAAAGAGAAAAACAAACTGTTTAAAAGGATTTTTTTATGATTAAAATTTTAAAAGATGCATTTAAAATTTCAAGTGAAAATATTATTTTAGCGACTCCACTTTTAGTATTTCTTTTGCTAATCAATATATATTTGATGGTTGCAAAAGATGCGGTAAAAGTGTTGCCTTCTGCGCTTTTATTCTTTTTAACTTTATTGTTAATGGTTAGTGCGTTTATGTCGGGCTGGTTTTATATGATTAAATCTGCTATTCATAATTTTAAAAATAAAATTCCTCATAAAGAAAATGAAACGTTTAAGCTGATGAACGAGTTTCCTGTCGGTATTGCTGATTATATAGGTTCTTACATAGGTTTATCTATTGCTTTTTTAATCCTTGGCGACATAGTTTTAGTTTCGATTTATTATATAGGTTTGAATTTGATTGGCAGTATTGGTATAACTCCTGCTCAATTTATTTCTGCAACGGAAGCACCAGTTGCAATGCAGGCTTTATTGGATTCAATGACTAAAACTCAGCTTTTAAAACTTAATTATTGGTATTTTTTGATAATGTTTTCTTTACAAATTTTTTCATTAGTTACAATGTTTTGGCCAGTTGAAATTTTGTATTCTACAAAAAATCCCATAAAGGCATTGTTTTATGCAATTAAAAGAATTATTTTAAAACCGCAAAGCATATTATTATTTATATTGATTTCGATTTTGAACGTAGTAATGATGATTATGAACTATATTTCAATGTTTAATCCGATTTCATATTTTGTAATGACATTAGTATATTTCTATTTTATAGTGTATATATTTGTATTATTATTTTTATATTATGAAGAAAAAATCAAAGGTAATCGCAATAGCATCTCCGACAGCGACAGGCAAGAGTAAATTAGCTGTTGAATTGGCGCATAAAATTGATGGAGAAATAGTTTCAGCGGATTCAAGACTAGTTTATAAAGGTTTTGAAATCGCAGTTGCAAAACCTACGATTGAAGAAAGAGAAGGTATTAAACACTATTTAATTGATGTTGTAGAGCCAGAAATTGATTATACCGCAGGGCTTTATGTCGATGATGCAACGAAAGCGATAGAAGAAATTCTGGCAAAAGGAAAGACTCCGATTGTAGTTGGTGGTACGGGGCTATATTTTAGGTTGTTATTAGAAGGTTATGCACCGCCAAAGGTTTCGCCAAATGAGGAATTGAGAAAAGAATTAAGCGAAAAATCTTTAGATGAATTGGTTGATATCTTGGAAAAACTAGATAAAAAAACACTTGAAGGTTTTGATGTTCCTGAAAAAAGAAAAATAATTCGTGCCATAGAAATTTGTAAAGGATTAAATCAACCTTTATCAGAGGTTGAAACTCAAAAAGAACAACCTTATGATGTGGAGTGGATTGGAATTAATATGCCACGCGAAGAAATTTATAAAAGAGTAAATGAGCGTGTGGATAAAATGATTGAAGCAGGTTTAGTCGATGAAACAAAGTTTTTACTTGAAAAACATGGACGTATTCCAAACTTTGTAAAAACAATTGGTTATCAAGAAATTTTGCAATATTTTGACGGTGAAATTACTCTGGAGCGAGCAGTAGAATTAATAAAACAACATTCACGTAATTATGCAAAACGTCAATTAACCTGGTTTAGACGAAATGAAGCACTAGGAATAGATTAAGACGCTTTTTCGTTAGTTAAAGATTTTAGTTGAATATTTAATGATGCGATTTGTTGAAGAACTTTTTCTTTCATTTTTTTGTCTGTTTCAATAATAGACTCAAAAGTTTCTCCGTCCATCTCTTTTTCAACTTCAGGTGAAGTTTTTTGCAAATTAGTTATAAACAAAATTTGCATGTCATAAAAGTGAGCGTCGCTACTTAGAGATTCAATTTGTTCTGTTAAATTTTGTACGATGTCTTTCATGCTGTATCCCCCATCTGACATGCATGTTAGCCATGTTTTTCATGACTTAAATCATCTAAAAAGTGTATTAATTTTGTTTTGTTACATCGTACTTGTATTCGTCAATAATAGTTGGATTATCCAAATTAATTGCTTTAATATTCAACAAAAATTTATCACCAACTTTTATTTTAATATCTTCACCTTTGTTAATGTAACCAAGAGGGGTAGAATTTACTAATGCTATGCCACCAGATTTAAAACGATTACCTTCGGGATTTTTAATTGCACCTTCAATTGTACGATACCCAAACGAAACACCCTTTACGAAATAATTTCCAACGCTGAGTGCTACGTTTTTAGACATTTCAACTTTGTCTAACGCTGTCGTGTATTTAGCAAAAACATTGTCAGGTTCAAGAATATCGCCATTTCTGTGAATTATTTTAGTTATTTTTAACGCAAATGTTGCGTTTTGCTTTAGTCGTTTATTATCTTTTGTTTTAACAACTTCAGATTCAATAATATCTCCATCAAGCAAGGAAGTGAAATTTTCAATTTCATTGTATTCAATGACTTTAAATACAAACTTAAATGGTGGATTATCGCTATCGTATTCGCTCATAGCCTCAACTTGAGTGGCTTTTGCGAAAGTTGGGCTTGCGAATATTAATAATAATAAAAAAGTCAGAATAAATTTTTTCATATTAATCCGCCTTTTTGTATTCATAATTAGGTTCTTGTTGTTTTATTATAACAAAATTAAGTAAAAAATCTTGATTTTGCTTAATTTTTAAATAATCACCTTTTTCAATTAAGGAAAGTGGCGAGTTGTCATAGACATTTTCGGCAGAAGCTTTAATTGTGTCTTTTGTGTTTTGACTTTTTTGATTTTTAGCACCTTCAGTAGCGTAGTAACCAGCAGTAATTGCCATAATTGGCACAGTTCCGAATACATAAAGTGCGTTTGTTATTGCTTCTTTAGGTTTAAATTTAGTTGTATATTTACAAACGATATTGTTTATCGGGTAAATTTCGCCTTGTAAGTTCGTGTATTTTGTGGGGATATAAATAAAAGAGGCGTCTTGCTTTAGCCTTTTTGGTGGAATTGTCTGGTAGATATATCCAGACATAATTGTACCTTTAAAATAAGTAACATTTTCATTGATAATGTTATCTTTTAATTTTATTGTAAAATTTTGCGGAGGGTTGTTGCTATCAAAAGAGGTAATAGCTTCAACTTTCACAACTTTAGCCATTGCGGTTAAAGGGAGAATGAAATATATAAATAAGAATAATAAAAATTTCTTCATAAGTAACATTATATATTATGAGAAAAAAATAAGCAATAAAAAAGGTCCCTGACGCGGACCTTTATGTTTTTAAAAGTGGTGCGCTTGGCGCGATTCGAACGCGCGACCTATCCCTTAAAAGGGGAGTGCTCTACCTGCTGAGCTACAAGCGCACACTTTTTAATTCAATTTACCTTGTTCTCAGGGGTGAAACTATTAACTATTCACCTTTTAGTCGAGTTCTAATTTAAGAACTACTGAGTTCGCAAGTCTGAATCTTTCGATTCCCTGTACATCTAATTTACCAAGAACATAATTCTACGTCAACTACTTTTTTTAAAAAAATCAAAAAAAAGAGGATAAAATTTTTATAAATCACCCTCTTTTCTTATTATATCTGTTTTTTACTATTTTAAATCAATATAATTTTTTGCACACTTGAACATTGAATTTACTAGTGCCGCGTTTGAATAAATATTCATTCCGCCTGCTTCTAACACTTGTTTTACACGTTTTTCCCAAATTGGATAAATTTCATCGGTTGTTAGGTCAAGAACTTGTGCAAGCATGTTTAATTCTTTAAAATCAATTGGTATTGGAAGTGCGCCTCGTAGCATGTCAACTGTATCAAGTCGTTTTTTACGTGGAAATGATTTTAAGAAGTTGACTATACTTAAACCTTTTTGTGCTATTTTTTGTTTTATAAATTCAACGGAATCATCTATCATAATTGGCTCTTGTGGTATTTTATATTCGTCAAATTCTTCGGGTGCTATTTCCATAATTGTTGCTATACGCTCGAGTGTTGTGCCTCTTGTCGAGAAAGGAATTGTGTTATCAATTAAGTTATAAACGTATGATAATGTAACTCCTATCATTTCTGCAAAGTCTTTTTTGTGTAATCCACTTTTCTCTAAAAATGTTGCTACTTTTTTTGAACTTTTTTCTTTTAAAATTTGTTTATTTTTTGTTGTCATTTGTATCTCCCCTATAAATTCTTTTGTTTGGAGTCTCCGTTTATCATAAAATAACTTCTTTTTATCAATTTGTTAAGCGAAAGGTAGATAATACCGTTGGTAATATTTATTTGCGTTAAAATTATAATTAAAAGGTATTTTTTACAATTAATAAAAAGGATAAATTTTGAAACTTATTGTTGCTCTTGGAAATATTGGTGATAAATATGTGTTTACGCGTCATAACGCTGGATTTATGACTGCTGATTATTGGGCAGTAAATGAAGGTTTTTCTTTCAGAGAAGAAAGTAAGTTAAAATGTTTTTTTACTAAAATTAAGTTTAATAATGAAGATGTTATCATAATTAAACCTACTACTTTTATGAATTTATCAGGCGAGGCAGTAAGTTTGGTTATGAATTATTACAAAATTGATGTTAAAGATATATTAGTAATTTATGACGATATTTGTTTAGATTTGGGGCGCTTACGTTTTAGGGCAAATGGTTCTGACGGCGGGCATAACGGTATTAAATCTATAATTAAACATGTTGGTGGAAATAAGTTTGACAGATTAAAAGTCGGCGTTGGTCCACAACCTTCAATTCCTTCAGAAGTGTTTGTTTTACAAAATTTTTCAAAAGAACAAGAACCAATATTAAAAGAGTCTTTGAAACTTGCAGTTCAGGCTGTTCAATGCTACTTGAAAGAAGGTATTGAAAGGGCTCAAAATAAATTTAATTAACCACTTTGGTAATATCTTGTAAAAACAAGTTTATAATAAAATAAATTTAGAATAATTAATGAAAGGTGATAAATAATGTCAATTGAATTAGCAGAAAAATATGAAGAACAAGAAGATTATGAAAAAGCGTTTAACGAGTATAAACAACTTCTTGACGCAAAACCAAGCAGTATTGATTTAATGCAACGTTTGGCGCATGTTGCTTGTATTTTAAATAGGCAAGATGATGTTGAACATTATTTTACAAAAATTTTAGAAAAAGACCCTAAAAATGAGCTTGCTTATGAAAAATTAATGGATTTATTTTTTGATTCAGATAAATTTAAGTATTATTCTTACCGAGGTAATTTACACGTTTTACAAGGTAAATTACAACAAGCATCAGGTGATTTTAAAAAAGCCTTAGATAAGGCTTATGAAGATAGTCAGCGAAATATGACCAGATTTGTTCTTGCTGGGATTTACAATCAATTAAACAAAACAAATCAAGCTATTGATGAGTATTTAAGACTAATTGATACTCAAGAAGCGCCACTTGAAACATATTTGTTATTGTCAGAAATTTATGTTAAAGAAGGTATTTTATCAAGTGCGGTTGAAATCTTGGAAAGAGCGATAAAAGACGGGCATGAAGATAAAGTTTTAAAAGAAACTTTGGCAAATCTTTATATAAAAAATAATCAAACAGAAGAAGCATCAAAAATTTCTTCAGATGTATTAGTTCAGTTGCGTTGTTTAATTGATGATGAAAAATATAAGGAAGCTTTGGTTAAAATCGAAGAAATACAAGGTGAATATAAGAAAAATCCTAAATTTTTGTCATTAGTTGCTCAATATTATTATGCAACAGGTGATTATGAAAATGCGCTTGAATATGTTGATGAATTTGCAAAATTTGATAAAAATTCGCCTCTTATTTATCAGATGAGAGCTTTAATATACGAAGAAAAAGGCGATGATTATAAAGAACATTACAACTGGGCAAAATATAATCAAGCAAGAGGTAATAAAGATGTGGCATTGAATGAATATATGTTCGCACATCAAGCAAAACCAGAAGATACAGCTTTAATCATTACTATTGCTGAATTACTTGAAGCAATGAAGGACAATACTCATGCAATTGAATTTTACGAAAAATTGTATAAATTAGAACCAGAAAATAAACGTGCGCTTGAAAAATTAGGCGAATTTAGAGTAAGTATCGGCGATTACAGAATGGCGATTGAATACTTAGAAAAATTTTACGAAATAGACAAAAGAAATCCAAAAGTTTTAAAATCATTGGCTATTTCTTATGAAAAAGTAAAAAATACGACTAAAGCACTTGAATTTTATGAAAAATATTTGTCTTCAAATTCTGTTAATGAAGTTGAAGTTTTAGAAATTAAGAAAAAAATAGAAAAACTTGAAAGTAAAAAGAAAGAATATTCTGATGCATCGACTGAAGATGACGGCTTAATCGGTAAAATCATGAAAATTTTTGGAAAATAAATATATTTTCAGTAGGGTGAAATTGAGTTAAGCAAGCGAAATATGTTACATTTTGTAAAAATGATTTCATTATAGCTGAAACTCAGCTATAATACCGAATAGAATAAAATAGGATAGAATAGAATAGAATAGCCGTATTGCGACTGCATAATCGAATTGTTATAATGGAATTGTTGAGAACATAAAGGAAAGAGTTTTATGAGAAAGTTGTTTGATAAAAGTGAATTGTCGCTAGTGAATAGTGAATTGATAACTAATAAACAAGCAAATGACAATAAAGTCGACTCACCACTGTCTTGGATTATTGCTTCACTCGGACAAGTTGCTCATTTCACTAGCGTTGTCATTCGCAATGTCCTCGCTACTTCGGGCTGGGTTCGCTCTGCTCACACGGCGCCCTACGCAAAATCCGCTCACAACTCACTAGTGAAGGCGATAGCCTTCACGTTAGCCGAAACTCTTGTTGTAATGGGCATTATCGGCGTAGTTGCAGCATTGACTATTCCGAACTTAAACCAATCCACAGGCGACAGAGAAAAAGTTGCAAAGGTTAAGAAAGTGTATGCAAATTTAACAGACGCTTTCGGTCGTGCTACTGCCGTTTATGGTCCTATTGACGAATGGTTTAAAGCTGATGGAACCAGTGCAACTGCTAAGAGTGATAGATTTAAAAATAGGATATCTGAATTTTTGAAACTTTCAAAAGATTGTGGTGTGGATTCTGTTGGATGTTTTTTTAATGGAGATTATAAAACTTTAGAAGGTAAGTCGGTTGAATTTTTATCAGATGATTTACCAAAAGTTTTATTGGCTGATGGCACGGCATTAGAATTTAATATTAATAATAATGATTGTGATATTGGAGTAGGTCTTATGATTCCCCCATTGGTAGGTGGTGGTCCGAGTAAACCTCAATTTATAGTTACTAATTTTTGTGGAGTTATAAATGTTGATATAGATGGTATGAAAGGTGCAAATACTACAGGTAAAGACGCTTTTGACTTTTTGATTACAAGCGAAGGTATTACTCCAGCAGGTACAAGTGAAGATGTTTGGGGTTTTGAGGGTAATTATAGTCTGAATAAGAACTGTTTTAAAAACGGTAGCCATTGTACAGGTTGGATAATAGAAACTGGAAATATGGATTATTTAAAAGCCAAAAACGGCAGTTGTAGTCTATCTTGGAAAAAGACAACTTGTAAGTAGTAGATTTTGTGTAATACTCTGAGTGAGAGTATATAAACTCTGTCAAAAGTAGCGAGGACATCGCCAATAATTTACAATCGACAATTCACGATACTACTTAATTATCATAAAAGACTTTAACAAGCGACCTGTATCTAGTCCGCCAGATTGAGTTGAAGTTACGTTGATTTTTTTGTAATTAAACGAAGTAGAACTTCCACCATCAAACGCCATGGCATATTCAAATCCTAGGCTTTTGCATAAATCTCTTGCTTCAAATATGTTTTTAGGGTTTTTATTTGTAATAATTAAAATGTGCATTTCTCCATTTTTTATTCCAACAATAGTTCTTGCTGTTCTATCAAGTACCGATGCAGATTGGCGGATTATGTTACCTTCTTCATCTTTAAGAATAAAAAATTCTTCTTCAAGTCTTAATTCTGGTAATAACAAAGGACCGCCCTGAGCAGAAGTTTTTACGCTACAAGTAAATTTTACAGGAGTGTTATGTGGAACTATTTCATAACTTAATTTGTTATTGCATTCAACAACCCTAAATTCACTACGATTTAAAATTTCTTTCATGTGCATTCTTAAAACAGGATTTAACATTAAATTTTCGTTTGTGTTTGGATCTTCCGCAATCATGCCATTTGTTACGATATAAGAAATTGTTTTAGAGTTTTTAGGGTCAAAAAATCCTGTGTTGATAGTTAATTTGGATTGCGACATTTCATGAACGTCTTTATTTGTTTTTAAGCCTTCTGTTGAAACAAATTCAATACGTTTTTTTACAGCATTTCCGCTTAATTTAATATGATAAATACCTTCGATTTCTTTAACTTCAATAGATTTAGCGAAGGTAACGCTACCTATTAATAAAACTAATATTAAAACTAAATATTTTTTCATAAAACACATATCCTTTTTTGTTAATTATAAATCTTTACTTTTATAGAACGCAATAATTGCGCCTAAGAAGGCTAATGGTGGAGTTATCGCTGTGATAAATGGGTGCAGAACTCCTTTTTCTGCCAACAAATCAAAGAATGGCAGAGTTATGTAGTACAAGAAGATACAACCAATTGCGATTGTAAATCCGATTAAACGTTGTTCTCTTGGTTTGCTGAAACCTAACAAGCAACCCATAATTGCTAAAAGAACGCATACGAATGGGTGGAAAAATCTTTGGAAGTATTTGTTTAACATATAATTGTAATCTTCATCAAGAGATTCTTTTTTTAGAAGTTTGATATATTTCAACAAGTTTGCATTTGTAATTTCTCGTTCTCTTTTAACTGAATAAGTCATTAACATATAAGCGTTTGATGCTGCTTCGCCGTTAAGAATATTAATTTGTTTTTTGTTGTTTATGTTTACAAAAATTCCGTCGTTTGAAATTTTATATTCCGTAACATCATACAATTCCCAACGATTTTGGAAGGTTTTACCTGTTTTTGCAACAAATATATTAGTCAATCCGTGTAGGTCATCATAAATTTTGTTTGAAAAATCCAGAACAATAACGTTATTCATTTCATTGTTTTTGAATTTTGAAACGATAACGGCAAGCGTTGGTTGACCATTTTCATCTTTTTCTGTGTACATATACTGAATTGATGGAAAATATTTATCATAAACAAACATTTTATTTTCTGCAAATGGTATTAATTTGTCGTAAGTTACAAAACAAATTGCGGTTACTATTAAGCTTAAAACAACTACTGGTGCAATAATTCTGTGAAAAGATAATCCAATTGCACGAAAAATGGTTAATTCGGAATCCTTGCTAAGTTTATCAAAAGTGAACAAAGTTCCTAGTAATAAACCTACTGGAAAAGCCTTTCCTAAAATTTTTGGTAATTCCAAAATCAAAATCCAAATCGCTTCAACAATTGTATGTTGTCCAGCAAGAGTTTCTTTTATAGTGTTTAAAAGCATTTCTGGCGCAATCCAAACAATTGTGAACAACAAAATTGCGGCTATTGTTGCAAATAGCACTTGTTTAAAAATATATTTGTCGTAGATAGTTGGTTTGAAGCGGAAATTCATTATAATTGGAAATCCTTTCCTAAGTAGAATTCTTTGGCAACAGGGTCAACTGCAACTTCTGTACTTTTACCTTGAATTTTTATTTTTCCGTCAAAAATAACATAAGCTCTATCTGTAATTGAAAGAGTTGCTTTAGGGTTGTGGTCCGTAATTAAAACGCCTAAACCTTTTTCTTCTGATAGTTTTCTGATATTATCTTTAATTTCACCTATCGCAATTGGGTCAATCCCTGTAAATGGTTCGTCAAGTAGGATAAAATCAGGACTAGCTGCAAGTGCACGTGCTAATTCTACCCTTCTACGTTCACCACCAGAAAGTGAAATCGCCGATTCATTACGTAGTTTTGTAACGCCAAATTCATCAAGTAATTCTTCAAGTTTTCTTTTCTTTTCGTCAACTGTTAATTTATCATTCATTTCTAATACAAGTTTAATGTTTTCGTCAACAGTCAACTTTCTAAAAATAGAGGCTTCTTGTGGTAAATAGCCGATGCCAGCTTTTGAACGTAAATTCATTGGCCAAGATGAAATGTCTTCTCCGTTTAGCAAAACTTGACCTCTGTTTGGTTTAACTAATCCTACAACCATGTAAAATGTAGTAGTTTTACCCGCACCGTTTGGACCTAGCAAGCATACAACTTCACCCTTATTTACTTCAAAAGAAACATCGTTTACAACGCTTCTATCGCCATATATTTTTACAAGATTTTTTGTTTCAATTATCATAAATTTTCCTCATACTCTTATATAATTTTAAATTAAAAAAACTTTTAAAACAATAAAGTGTTAATCTCTGTTACGTGGAAAAACTGGCGGTTAAATTTATTTAACCGCCAGCTAAAAAAATTATTTAATTTGCCATTGTGCCTTCATTTGATTTAGAGTACCGTTTGTTTTCATTATGTTCAAGGCATTATTTACAATTTGAATTGTTCTAGCGCTTTCTGTGCCTTTGCGAAATGCAATTGCGTATGGTTCTTGAGTATATTTTTGAGGAAGAATTTTAAAACCTTTGTCTTTTATTATGTATCTAATTAAAAGAGCATCATCATCTGCAAAAGCGTCGATTTCATCGGCCTTTAGTGCAGAAATTGCCTCTTGGTATGTTTTATAACCTTGAATAATAGCTTCAGGAGCAACAGATTTTATCCCTTCAATAGTGGTTGTTCCAAATCCTACGCCTACACGTTTTCCGTTTAAATCAGATAAAGATTTGATGTTACTTTTTGCGTGAGTTAAAACTTTTTGTCCTGCAAAGTAGTAAGGGTCAGAAAAGTCCAAGATATTCAATCGTTTTGAACTGATTGACATTGTTGCGATAATCATGTCAGCTTGACCAGAATTAACCGTAGATATTCGCGTAGAAGGTTCAACCTCAACAAATTCTATTGCATTTTCGTCTTTTAATAAGACTTTTGCGATTTGTCTTGCTAAATCTATTTCAAAACCTTGATAGTTACCTTCGCTATCCTTGAAACCAAATGGTTCAATGTCAGTTCTTACGCCGACAACCAGTTTGCCTCTTTGCTGAATACTGTCGTACAAGTCCATTGGTTGTTGCTTTTTACCACAACCAACTGCAATTACTGTTATAACAAGTATAATAAATAAATTTGTAAAAATTCTTTTCATATCACTATAACTAAAACATAAATAAGATATTTTGTAAATATTTTTGATATATAATTTAATTGTTATGGAAAAGAAAAAAATTAGTATAATCGGTTCAACCGGTTCAATTGGAACTCAATCGTTAGAAGTTATTGAAAAACTTCAAGATAAATTTGAAATTATTGCGCTTGCAGGTGGTTCAAATGTAGAACTTTTGAATAAGCAAATTGAAAAATTTAAACCAAAATATGTTTGTTTAGCTAAATCTGATGAACGCTTAAAACCTTGTGGCGCGAAGATTTTTTATGGTGATGAAGGTTTACAAGAAATTTGTTCAAACAAAGAAAATGATATGATTTTAGTTGCCGTTTCTGGTAAAATTGGGCTAAAACCAACTTTATCAGCTATTGAAAATGGTATTGATATTGCTTTAGCTAATAAAGAAACACTTGTTATGGCAGGTGATATTGTTATGAAAAAAGCAAAAGAAGCTGGAGTTAAAATTTTGCCAGTAGATAGCGAACATTCGGCAATTTTTCAATGTATAAATGGCGCATTGGAAAAGGTTGACCGATTGGTTATTACTGCTTCTGGCGGACCATTTTTACATAAATCAATTGATGAAATAAAAAAAGCTACCGTAGAGCAAGCGTTGGCACACCCTCGTTGGAATATGGGCAAAAAAATTACTGTTGATAGCGCAACTTTAATGAATAAAGGGCTTGAAATTATAGAAGCTCATCATTTGTTTGATATGGATTATGACAGAATTAAAGTTGTAATTCACCCGCAAAGTTATGTACATTCGGCAGTTGAATTTAAAGATGGAAGTATAATCGCACAAATTGGTGTTCCAAGCATGCACATTCCAATTCAGTACGCAATTTGTTATCCAGAAAGACCTGAAGGGATTAAAACAAGAAGTTTTGATTTTGCTATGGCTCAAAAATTTGAATTTTTAGAACCAAATTTTGAAAAATTCCCTTGTATGAGTTTGGCTTATGAAGCTGGAAGAACAGGTGGAAGTGCCACAACTTGTATGAATGCGGCTAATGAAGAAGCTGTTTATGCGTTTTTAGACGGTAAAATTCCTTTGTATGATATTTATACAACAGTTGAAAAAATTTATCGCCAGCATGAGGTTGTTAAAAATCCAAGTATTGATGAAATTTTTGATATTGATAAAGAAATTCGCCAAAAAACAAGAGAATTATTTAATTAATAAGTGCTAAAGTTAAACTTCAAAAGGGTCAGGTTTTTTATAAAAATTAGGCTTTTTCTTTAGTTTTTCGTTCTTTTTCTTGGTTTTCTCTGAAACATTTTTATAAGCATTATCAATCGAAATTTTTGATAAAGTTTTCTTTGAGCGTCTGTCGCAAAAACTTAGCCAAAAACTACGATTTAAGTTATCAACTGTAAATGAAATTCTACCCGCTACTCTATCTCCAGGTTTAATTTGTTTAAACATTAATGTAGTATCTCCAAATATTGATGGGTGGAATACGTTGTTGTAATCATTTATTAACGCTAAATCCATGCCAGATAAAGTTAGTTTAGTCATATTTGTAATTGATAATGATAGAGTAATTGTGTTTGCTTCTCCAAAAGGATCTTTTTCGTGTGTAATGTTTGTAATTCTAATATTTAACCCTGGGTAAAATACTTCGTGTTGTTTAAGAGCGGTGTCTTTGTAAACAGGTAGTGGCACTTTAGAATTTATTTTTACACGAATTTCATCTCCAGGGGCAATTAAAACGTCTTTCCCTTTTCTCCACAATGACATTCCTAAACCGACAGCGCCACCAACGGCAGCACCACCCATAACAGTATAACCTTGAGATGCAATTGCTGCTTCAATGCCAAAAAGGTTTAATGCCATTAATCCGCCAACTGCGCCACCAACAGCTGTATATCCAACGTCAGTTGCAACGATTTTTCCAGCTTCAATTACTGGGTGCATTCGCGTTGACATTTTACCTTCAATTGGAATTTCTCGACCGTCTGGAGTTACTAGATAATCAAAATCAAGTGATATATAACCGTTTCTGCCCAAGCGTTTAGCTTCGGATTGCTCTTTTATAATCCCATGTGCAATTGTTCCTTTTGGTAAAATTACACCGCTATCACCTGTAACATCACTAACTACTTCTGCAAAAAATTCATCACCTTCAATTGAAAAATTCCCGTCTATAACTTGAGAAACAGTCATTTTTATTACATCTTTTTGATCTATAACTTCAACTTGACCAGTGAACAATTCTGAGGCATCTTGTTGTGTTACATCAGTTCTTTCTGCATGACCTCTAAGTGTATCTGCAAAAGCGATATTTGATGTAGTTATATATATTAATACGATTAATATTGAAAAAAATTTTTTGTAATTTGCCATATTAAATATTATATGTATTATTCTATTTTTTTCAATTTGTAAATATTTTTTGCATTATAGGTAAATGTTTTAAATTTATTTTTATTTTTTTTATCCTTTTTAGTACAATATATTTATAGCAAATATTTAGACTTAGTTAGGAGTTTTTAATGGACAGATTTATTGGAATCATCGGTATGGTAGTTTTATTAGCACTAGCATTTGCTTTATCCTGCAATAAAAAGGCTATTAATTACAAGACCGTTGGTGTTGGTTTAGCACTTCAAATTTTATTTGGAATTTTTATTTTTAAAGTTCCAGTAGGTCAAAAAATATTTTTATGGTTAGGAGAAGTTATTGTTAAACTTTTAGATTTTGCTAATGTTGGTGGTAAATTCGTATTCGGTCCATTGTTAGATAATAACGAAATGAACGCAGTTTTCGGTTGTTCAATTCCGTTTGCGCTTCAATTGATTTGTGCAACAATTTTTATGATGATGATAGTAAATATTCTTTACTATTACGGAATTATGCAACGTGTTGTTACAATTCTTGGTAAAGCGATGAATAAAATTATGAAGGTAAGTGGTGCAGAGGCTCTTTCTAACGTTGCAAGTGCTTTTGTTGGTCAGGTTACTGCTCAAATTATGATTAAACCATATTTAGCAAAATTAACTCGTTCTGAATTACTTGCTTCTATGGCTGGTTCAATGGCTTGTACTTCTGGTGCAATGATGCCTGTTTACGCTATGATGGGTATTCCGATTGTTTATGTTTTAGCATCTGCAATCATGGCAATTCCTGGGGCTTTAGTTATGACAAAAATTGTTTATCCAGAAACGGGTGAACCTGAAACTATGGAAAATATTAAACTTAGCCGTAGAAAAACTCACGCAAACGTATTTGACGCAATTGCATCTGGTGCTTCGGAAGGTATGATGGTTTCATTAAATGTTGTTGCAATGTTATTAGCTATTGTGGCTTTAATTGCAATGATTGATTACATCTTGGCTGCATTTGGCGGTTGTATCGCAAATGTATTCCATATAACTGCTCCAGTTTTAGGATTTGATTTCCCTCACTTATCCTTGAAAATGATTTTAGGTAAATTCTTTGCCTTATTCGCTTTAATTATGGGTGTTCCAGTTCAAGATATTTTTAATGTTGGTGGCGTAATAGGCTTGAAAATTGTTTCAAACGAAGTTTATGGTTATACTGATTTATTAGAAATCCAAAACATTATTACAAATAAAGCCTTCATTATTACTTCATTTGCGATTTGTTCTTTTGGTAACTTTGGTTCTATTGCAACACAAATCGGTGCAATTGGTGGATTAGCTCCTAACCAAAGAAAAAATCTTGCGAGATTAGGTATGAGAGCCTTAATCTGCGGGGTATTTACTTGCTTTATGTCAGCTTGTATCGCGGGTGTTTTATTAGGTTAATCATTATAAATAAAATAAATTTCACGCAAAAAACTTCATCTCAAGATGAAGTTTTTTGTGTATGTTGTCAATTGTTTAAAATCTATTATTAAGCGTTGAATGAAGCTTCAGTACCTTGAGAGTTACCATAGTTATCCCAAACTGAATTCATAAAAGCTACTTGAGGTTGTTGTGCAACTTCTGGTTTCTTTTTATTATCATCAACTGCATTGATTCCGTTAATTGCGTTGCTTAATCCATTTAATCCAAACATTTTAAATTCTCCTCTGTGTTCTTAAATACCTCTTACACTAATATAAAGTATTTTTGTTTTGCGAAATTGCGCGCATGGTCTTAAATGTGAAGTTTTGTTAAGAATACTAATAAATAAAAAACGGTATTAATGGCTTTAAACTTATAAAAAGACCAATTTTAGGCACTTGACAAAGTGTCTGCCATAGCATACAATAGTAATATGTATCAGAGAATTGTAAAAATTGCTTATCTATCAAATGCAAAAGCGCGTTTATTGAATGGCTTAATTCGTTAGATAAATCAATTAAATTCCGCGTGCAAAGTAGATTAACTAGATTATTAGAAAATAATTTTGGTGATTGCAAAAAAATTGATAATGAAATCTCTGAATTAAGAATGAAATTTGGTTCAGGTTATAGAATTTATTATACTGAAGTTGATAATGTCATAGTTTTGCTAATAAATGGCGGTGATAAATCAACTCAAACTAAAGATATTGAAAAAGCAAAATTAATACTTCAAGAATGGAGGGACTTGCAATGAATGAATTAAAAAATACTTTAGATTTAGAAGAATATTTGGTAAGTAACTTGAAATCAGATGAAGATATAAAATCTTATTTAAACGCAAACCTTAAAGATTATCTTGAAGACGGAGATTTTAATTCTTTTTATCGTGCATTAGAAATTGTTATCAAGGCTAAAGATACTGTTACTGGATTTGCAAAAAAAGTGGGAATATCAAGAACACATCTGTATAGCATTTTTAAATTCGAAAAAGAACCTAAATTTTCAACTATTGTAAAAATTTTCCAAGAACTTGGGTATGAATTAGAGATTGCCTAATTACGCAAGTAGTTCATCTTCTACGATTTTGCAGATTAAATGTCCTAATGTCATTTGGCATTCTTGAATAATTGGGGTTTCTTGTGATGGAATTTTTACTAAAATATTACATAGGTTATCCATTTGGCATTCTTTTTGACCAGTTAAACCAATTGTTGTTAATTCCATTTCGTTTGCGACATTTATTGATTGGATTATATTTTTTGAATTTCCTGACGTTGAAAGGGCAATAAGAACGTCGCCTTTTTTGCCTATTGCTTCAATTTGTCTTGAAAATGCATTATCATAGCCAAAGTCATTTGATAGTGCGGTTATTAGTGCATTGTTTGAAGTTAAGGAGATTGCATTAAATGCGTGTCTGTCCTTGTAAAATTTAGATACAAATTCTGTTGCTAAATGATCGCAATCACTTGCAGAACCGCCATTCCCTACAAATAAAATTTTGTTATCATTTTGTAGTGCGTTTACAATTAATTTGCTGATTTTTTCAACTTTTTGAAGAATTTCATTATCATCAAGTATTTTTTGTTTTGTTTCTAGTGATGAATTTATGTATTCTTTTATAATATTAATCATGTTTTTTCTCAATTAATTCAATTTCATTTCCATCAGGGTCTTTTACAAAAGAAATTTTTGTGCCAGAAAAGATTGTGTATGGTTCCCAAAGGTATTTGTAGCCTAATTTATTCATTTTTTCAGTAAATTTGTCCATAGAGTCAACTGAAAATGCAAAATGTCCAAAGGCGTTGCCGTTTGCGTAACCTTCTTCTGGTGTTGTATCGTTCAAGGTAAGTTCAATTTGCGCAACGTGTTCTTCGTCTTCTAGGTAATATAATTCACAATCATCTAGCCTTTTTGTTTTAACAAGTTTCATGTTTAATAATTTTTCATAAAACTCTAGTGATTTTTCTAGGTTTTTAACCCTAATCATTGCGTGTAAAAATCTCATTAGTTCTCCTTTTGTAACATTACAATTGCGTTTGCTTCAATAGCTTTTTCTTCACCTACGGCATCTACATGTTCATTTGTTTTTGCCTTTATTGAAATCAAGTTTACATCAACTTCGAGTGCATTTGCAAGTGTTTTTTGCATGTCGGGGATATATGGTTTCATTTTTGGTTGTTGAACTATTATATTGCAGTCAATATTATTAATTTTATATCCGTTTTTTTGAATGAGTTCTTTTGCGTGTTTTAGTAGGATTACGCTTGAAATACCTTTATATTGTTCATCTGTATCTGGGAAATGTGTTCCAATATCTCCAAGCGCAAGTGCGCCAAACATAGCGTCTATTATTGCGTGAATTAACACATCAGCGTCAGAATGACCTAAAAGACCTTTAGTGTGAGGAATTTTTATTCCGCCAATAATTAAATCTCTGCCTTCACAAAGTTGATGAAGGTCATATCCTAAACCAATTCTATACATTTGCACCTTCTTTTATAACAAATTTTTCTATTGCTTTTACAAAACCATTATTTTCAACTGTGTCTGTAACATAGTCTGCTATTGCTTTGAGTTCTTTTGTTCCATTACCCATTGCAACTTTTACTCCGCCTGCTAAAAGTAAATCTATATCGTTATTATGGTCGCCAATAGTTAAAGTTTCTTCTTTTGAAATTCCATAAAGTTTTTGTAAACACTTTAAACCATCGCCTTTTGTTGCTTCTTTGTGGCAAACTTCACAGAAGTTTTCGCAAGATTTTACGATGAATAATTCTGGAAAATCTTCTTGAAGCCTTTTTGTTAGGTTAGTTACTCTGTTTGCATCGCTATAATCTATGAATAAAAGTTTATTTACGTTTTCTAAGTTGATATTATTAAAATTAATTACGGTAAATGGAATATTTTGATGACCAGTATATTTGCGGGTTGTTTCGTCATTTTGTTCAACATAAAGTTTATCGTTCATATATAAATTCATGTGAATATTTTCCTTATGTCCCCATTTAATAATTTCTTTTGCCTTATCGGCAGGTATATATCTTTCATATAGAATTTTTTGAGCGGAAGTGTTGTCTTTAACGAGTGCACCTTGGTAGGACACAACTGCGTTTTTAAGTCCTAGTGTATCAGCAATTTTTTTTGCTGATTGGTGCATTCTACCTGTTACAATAACTACTTTTATTCCACTTTTATCTAATTTTTGTATGCATTGAATAACTTCAGGATTAAATTCTCCAGAATATTTTAAAATAGTTCCGTCTATGTCTGTTGCAATCATTTTTATTGTCATGTGAAAATTTCCTTAATCAATTTTGTATGCTCTTAATAGTGCGCAAAGTGTTTTTGAATCGTTAATTTCGCCATTTTTTATCATTTTAAATAAGTTTTTAATTTTGTATTCATAAGCTTGAATAATTTCACCTTCATCGGGATTTGGTTTTGTGAAAGTTAAATCTTTTGCGTAGTATAAGTATAATTTTTCGTCGCAAATTCCAGGTGTTGTGTAGATATATCCTAATGATTTCCAAGTTTTTGCGATATAACCTGTTTCTTCTTCAAGTTCTCGTTTGCAAGCATCATCAGGGTTTTCTCCATATTCAAGTTTACCTGCGGGAAGCTCTAGCGAAACCTGTTTTAATGGATATCTAAATTGTTTAACCATTAAGATTGTTTCAGGGTCTTTTTCTGCAACTATTACGACTCCCCCTGGGTGGCGTATGACTTCTCTGAAACTTTTGTGTCCGTCAGAAGTTTCAATATCATCGTAGTCAACAAATACGACTTTTCCGTTGTAAACTCTTTTTGTCGATAGTGTTTTTTCAGTAAATTCCATTATTCTTATTCCTTATAATGCAAGTATAATTGATTTAATATTTTCATCTGTAATATTGCTAAGAGCAATATCTTTATCCTCTTGAGTTAAGTTTGTCAAGTGTTTCAATATTTCCAAAGATTTTAATATTAAGGTTTGGTTTTTTGATTTAAGCAAAGGTCTTACAAATTCGGGCTTATTAACTAGCTCTAAAGCGTAAAATACAAATTCGCTATTTTCGTTTAATTCTGGAGTAATAAAATTGTCTAAATCGTCGTCAAGATTGTCGTTTAGTAATTTCTTTATTGCAAAAACCTCGTCTTTTGTGTTTTTATCTTCATCAAATAAATATTCATCGTTTTCAGTTAGTTGGTTGAATTTGTTTTTTGCAGTTAAAAGCAGGACTGCATTTTTTGAATTTGGTTCAGAAAAAATCAGGTTTTCAAATACATTGTATAATTCAAATGTAAAAATATCTGAAACTGAAACAATTTCACCAAGTCCTTGTAAAATGTTATTAATAGCTAAAAGTGTATCATTATGAAAGTTTGAATTTAAAAGATTTAAAATACTTTCCATATAACCAATTTCACATGCTATATATTCAGCCATAGATGACTTTTTCATAGCTTGAAATATGTTTTTTAGAGCATTAAATTCTCCATAAGCTGATAAAAATTTAACCCCAGCTAAAATTTCAAAGTCATCATCTGAATTTAATTTTTTAAGTGCATTTTCAACAGAAGTCCTTTCTTGAACTGAGGAAAGAGCTAAAGTTGAATTTATTGCAAGAGGCTCAAAATCGGCATACGCATTGTTTTTTAATTCTTCAATAATAGAATTTTCTGGTTTTATTGAAAAATATTTTGCACTGTATGCTTTTTCGCTATCTGTACCATTTTTTAGAAGCTCAATCATTTTGTTTTGAACTTCCTTATCTGAAAAATGAGCTAAAGTTTTTGCAATAAATTCATCGTAAGAAGGTGAATAATATTTCAAAAATTTAAGCAAATTTTTAAAATTATCTTGATTACAGGCTTTATTTAAGCGTTTAGCGACATTTTGTTTGATGAAATCAAATAAAAAATCGTCTTTTTGAACAAGTTCTTCAAAAGTTTTTTCGTCTGCATCGTTAATTATATGCGCAGCAGCTTGCTCATAATCAGATTGATTTTTACCTGTAAGTTTTTTGATTAAATCCATTATTAATCAAGGTAAAAAGCTGTAATAACCTTGTGTCCATCTTCTGCGTATTCAATAGCGCCATGTAAAGTTTTACTTGTGTGAGATAAGAAGCAAATTAATTGGTTGCAGTCGTCAATAATTTCTCTGTTGCAAATTCTTGATGCGTCTGCAAGTGTCATCATTGCTCTATCTGGGTGTTCAACAATGTTTGGAACACCGATTAATTGGTCTTGTACGTCAGAAGGTTGTTGACCTATTGTTTGAGGTAAAATAACTTTCAATTTATCAGGATTAGCTTTCATTGCACCACGAATTGTCGCAGCGTTTGTACCTGAAGAACCACCTGAAGTAATAATTGTATTGCCTTGTTGAGCCAAAGCGGTAACAAGTGTTTCAATAATTTGTTGGTGAGTGATTGCAAGGTTTCTGCTGCCGATAACTGCAATTCTTTTGGCAGATTGTTGAATGGTTGCTAATTCCATAGCTAATTCATCAACTGTATTAGGCGAATCACTTGAAACTGAGTCTAAATCATCAAGAGGAACCATGATTGAACCTTGTTGATTATCTCCGTCATTGCCGTCTAAAAGTTTAATTTGTTCGCTGTCTGCCATTTTCCTTACCTTTTGCAAAATATTGTATTTCTTATTATAATTATGATATCATAAAAAAAAATTTTGAATAGGGGATATGGAAAAATTATTAGAAAATCTTAACGAACGCCAAGTTGAGGCGATTAAAACGACGCAAGGTCCATTGTTAGTGCTTGCTGGTGCAGGCTCTGGTAAAACAAAGGTATTGACTTCGCGTATCGCATATTTGGTTAAAAATGGGGTTAAACCTCGTGAAATTCTTGCTGTTACGTTTACTAACAAGGCGGCTAAGGAGATGCGTGAACGTTTAAGTAATATTTTAGGTGAAGAAACTGTAAAATATATGTGGGTAGGTACTTTCCATAGTATTTGCGGTAGAATTTTGCGTCAGGATATTGAAAATTATAACTTCCCTTCTGGAAAATCTTTAGATCATAATTTTACTATTTATGATGATTCTGATTGTATGACGGTAGTTAAAAATGCAATTAAAAAGTTGAATTTAGATGACAAGGTTTATCAGCCAAAATATGTTAGAGCAGTTATTTCTAATGCGAAAAATAAAATGGAAGATGCACATAAATTCGCAACTTTTGCAAGAGATTTTAAGGCGCAAAAAATAGCTTCGATTTTTGAAGAATATGAAAACACTTTGAATACAAATAATGCGATAGATTTTGATGACATGTTGATGTTGACAGTAAAATTGTTTGAGCAAAATCCAAGTGTGCGCGAAAAATATTATTCTCGTTTTGAGCATATTTTAGTAGATGAATTTCAAGATACAAACATTGCCCAGTATAAATTAGTAAATATGCTTTATACAAATTTGCAAGATGAAATTCCTCAATCTCGTTCTTTGTGTGTTGTAGGTGATGTCGACCAATCGATTTATAGCTGGCGTGGAGCTGATTATAAAATTATTTTAGGATTTCAAAAAGACTTTTTAAATACAAAAATTATAAAATTAGAGCAAAATTATCGTTCAACTGAAAATATTTTAAAAGCTGCAAACGCTATTATTGAAAACAATGAAGAACGTGTGGATAAGGTTTTATTTTCAGAAAAAGGCGACGGTGAAAAAATTCATTATTATGAAGCTCAAGATGATTCTGATGAGGCTAATTTTATTGCACAAACAATTAAAGCCGAGGCTGATGATGATTTTAATCAATATGCAATTTTATATAGAACAAATGCTCAATCTCGTGCAATTGAAGAAGCGTGTATGGCAAATGGTATTCCATATCGTGTTTATGGGGGTATGAAGTTCTATGATAGACAAGAAATTAAAGATGCCATCGCATATTTAAAATTAATATATAACCCAAACGATTCTCAAAGTTTTAAGCGCATTGTAAATGTTCCGAAACGTGCAATTGGTGAAACTTCTGTTGCTAATTTACAAAAATTCGCAGATGCACACGATATGAGTATGATGGAAGCAATTGATATTATTGATGAGTCGGAGCTTAATACTAAAACTCAGACTAAATTTAAAGAATTTAAAGAATTAATTGGCAAATTCCAAAAAGCATATTCAGATTATAATATTGCGGAATTTTTGGGTTTAGTGCTTGAAAAAACTGGGTATATCAGAATGCTTCAGGCAGAAAACACGCCAGAAGATGAGGCAAGAATTGAAAACTTACAAGAGTTAATAAACGTGGCAACAGAATTTGAGCCAGAAGATTTGAATAATGTATTAGGTGAATTTTTATCTCAAGTCGCTTTAGTTTCTGATATTGACGGCATGGACGAAATTGCGAATAATGTTACGCTTATGACGTTACACTCTGCAAAAGGATTGGAATTTCCAATAGTATTTTTGGCTGGATTAGAAGAAGGTACATTTCCTCATCAAAGAACTTTTAATTCAGCAAGTGAATTAGAAGAAGAACGCCGTTTGATGTATGTAGGTGTTACTCGTGCAGAACAGAAATTATATTTATCCAGCGCAAAAAGACGTCAAACCTGGGGCGAATATAAATATTACAATCCAAGTAGATTTTTAGAAGAAATTCCTGCAAATCTTTTGGACTCCTCGACTTCTTCTGGAACTATTACTACTCAGTCAACCTTTAGAAGTGCAGTTCAAAAAATTAGAACTTCTACTGTTTCTTCTGATAATGACGGTTACGTAAAACCTTCAAGTGGTTTTGGGGCAAACTTTGTTGCACCTTCTCGAAAAAAATATGAAGCGCCACAATATAGTGCAGTTAAACGTACAGCACCAAAGGCTTTTGTTAAAAAATCTGCAATAAATAAACAAAAAGAACAAGAAAAAATTGAAGCGTTTTTTAAAGATAATAAAATTAAAAGAATGATAGAAGAAAAACGTCAAAAAGAGCAAGAGCAAGAACGTCAAAAACAGGAAGAAATTAAGCAACAATCTGCTGATATTCAATATTTCTTCAGTAAAGGTGAAAAGGTTTTCCACGAACATTTAGGTTTTGGTGAAATCCTTGATGTGATTGAAGTCGGTGATAGTCTTATGTACACAATTGATTTTGGAAAATTTGGCAAAAAAGCTATGGACGCTAATTATGCCAGATTGAAAAAAGTTTAAACTACAAAATCATATCTTCAAAATTCATTGTATCGTTATAGCTGAACATGTGAATAAATGTGTAAAGTGCTTCTGGCATGAAATATTTTGTGCCAAGTTCTAAAAGCGCTCTGATTGCATCTTTGCTATTTTTAACAAGGTGAGAGGTTTTGTTAAACGATAAATTATCAAAATGGTTGCAGATGTGGATAATTTGGCTTTCTTTAGAGATGAAATCGCCAGATTTGTTCATTGGATAACCTGAACCATCATTATTTTCATGATGCTCAAGAGCAACTAATGCAATGTTTTCAGGCATTTTAAAATCTTCTTTAAGCATGCGGTATCCAATTTGGGTATGTGCCTGAATGATTTTTTGTTCTTGTTTTGATAAAGTTGTTTGTTTTTTTAATAAATCAGGATCTAAGCGAGTTTTACCGATATCGTGCAACAAACCTGCAAGTACAATATCAGAAATTGACGACTCGTTCATCTCCATTTTTTTAGCAATGCTTCCTGCTAATATTGCAACATTTAAGGAATGACATTTTTCATATTCTCCAATAAGTTTAATTTGAGAAGAAAATACGATATTGTCGTTTCTAAAAATGATATCTTGTAAAATCTTATCTCTAATATTCAAAAACAAGTTTGAAGTTTCAGAATATGGACGGTTGCTTATACCAGTTATTGTTTCATTAAAGAATGCTTTTAATTTAATTTGGTTTTGAGGTTCAATTTTAGCTTTTTTATTAATTGGACCTTTATAGTTTAAAATATTGATTTCGTCAACAACCGTATTACTTTTTAACACTTGGTTTGGATTCATGTTGAAGGATTCAACAACACGTTCCTTGCTTGTGGTTGCGAGTTGAGAATATTCATCAAAAATTTTATCTAAGCTGTTTTTAGAGTAATCGTCAAAAATTTTGTCTAAATCTTCTTTTGTATATTCTTTGTCTTCCTCTTTAGGTTCAGGAATTGTAATAGGAGTATCTTCTTCGTCGACGATGATATCTAATGTTTCTTCTTCGTCGCGATACAAAACGTTTAAATGCTTTAATTGTAACAATTTACCAGGGGTTAGATTTTCCCCAGCAGAGAAGATTTTTTCGCCGAATTCTGAATATATATTGAATGGCAAAATTTTGTAATTAATTAATTCTTCGGTTGTTACTGTAATCATATTTATTATTATACACGATTTATAAAAAAAACAAACATCTTAATATAAAAAAAAGCTATACTTTAAAAAGCATAGCTATTGATTAGGGATATGTGTATCGTCGTCTCTAAGGAGTATAGTGTTATATTAGCAGTGCTTGTGTAAAAATAAATCATTTTAAAGTAGGATATTTTTTTATTTTTCTACTATATTAAGTTTATATAAAGATATGAAAAATTTATGCTAAACTTATCTGTGTTGGAAGTAATTAAGGAGATTTTTTATGATAAAAGAATTTAAGCATGTACCACAAAGTGGTAAAGATATTACAGAAGATGATATTAAAAGAATTATCAAAGAAAAAAACGTTAAATTTATTGAACTTCAATTTGTAGATATCAATGGTCAAGTTAAAAGTATGACAATACCTTCTGACCATGTGGACAAAGCTTTAGAAAATGAAATGATGTTAGACGGTTCATCAATCAAAGGTTTTAGAAGTATTGAAACTTCTGATATGTATTTTTATCCTGATAAAAACACTTTTCAAATTTTACCTTGGAGAGAATTTGACGGAACAAACACCGCAAGATTAATTTGCGATATCCATAATGCTGACGGAACTCCATTTGAAGGTTGTCCTCGTTGTAACTTAAAAAGAATGATGAGAGAAACTTCAAAATTGGGTTACACAATGAATATGGGACCTGAAGTGGAATTTTTCTTATTCAAACGCGATGAAGAAAATCACCCTACAACTCAAAAAGTTGATAGAGCAGGTTACTATGATATTGGACCAGACGATTTAGGTGAAGATATTCGTGCAGAAATCGTTTTAACACTTCAAGAAATGGGCTTTGATATTGAGGCATCTCATCATGAAGCTGCAGACAGTCAACATGAAATTGACTTCAAATATGCAGATATTTTAACTGCGGCTGATAATGTTGTAACTTTTAAAATAGCAGTTAAGGCTATTGCAGCTGAATATGGTTTACATGCTACATTTATGGCAAAACCTATTTTTGGTATTAACGGTTCAGGTATGCACTGTAATGTTTCATTATTTAAAGATGGTAAAAATGCTTTCTATGATGAAAAAACAGATTCTCAGCTTTCTGATGTTGCAATGTATTCAATCGGTGGCATGTTGAAAAATATTAAAGGTATTACTGCGGTTACAAATCCAACTGTAAATAGTTACAAACGTTTAGTCCCTGGGTATGAAGCTCCAGTTTACTTAGCTTGGTCTTTAGCAAACAGAAGCGCATTATTGAGAGTTCCTGCAAAACGTGGTAATGCTACTCGTGTTGAACTTCGTTCTCCAGACCCTTCTTGCAACCCATACTTGGCTTTTGCAGTTATTTTAGGAGCTTGTGTTGATGGTGTTCAAAATAAAATTAACCCTCCAAAACAGGTTGAAGTTAATATTTATGCTTTATCTACTGAAGAAAGAAAGAAAAAGAAAATTTCTTCACTTCCAGGAAGTTTAGCAGAAGCTTTATATGAACTTGAAAAGTCTAAAGTTGCGCATGATGCTTTGGGCGAACATGTTTATAAAGAATTTGTTGAAACAAAGCATAAAGAATGGGATATGTTTAGAATTTATGTATCTCAATGGGAATTGGATAAATACTTTGAAAGATATTAATAAAAAGAGCCTTCGGGCTCTTTTTAATGTCTAAAACTTGACTTTTTTTCGTTTTGATTTACTATATCGTTAGTTAAAAAGTTTGGAATGTGTGTAATGGATTATCAAAATTTTTCAGCAATAATAATCGGAAGTGGATTAGCAGGATTGTATTCTGCTTTAAAAATCAGTCAAAACTTACAAGAAAATGGAAAAGTATTGTTAGTTACAAAAGCTGATTTGGGTGAAAGTAATTCGAGATATGCACAAGGTGGAATTGTTGCGGTATTAAAAGAAAATACTGTTGATTCGGTTGCCTCTCATATCTCAGATACACTCAATGCTGGCGCAGGCTTGAGTGATTTTAATACTGTAAAATATTTTTCAGAAAATTCTGATGAGGTTATTAAGGATTTAATTAATTGTGGCGTGAATTTTGATAGAAATGAAAATAATGAGTTGTTATTTACGTTAGAAGGCGCTCATAGTGTTCGTAGAATTTTACACTGTGGTGGTGATGCAACTGGCAGAGGTATTGAAAAAAGACTTTCTGAACTTGTTAAAGAAAATGAAAATATTACTGTTTTAGAAAATACTATTGCGGTGGAATTAGCTATTGATGAAGATATTTGTAAGGGTGTGGTTTTATTTGACGGTTCAAAATATAGTCTTGCTTTATCAAATTATGTGATTTTAGCAACAGGTGGAATTGGTCAGCTTTATAAAAATACTACTAACCCAAAATGCGCGACTGGTGATGGTTTGGCGTTAGCTTATAATGCTGGTGCAATTATGCAGGATATGGAATTTGTACAATTTCACCCAACTGCACTTGCTGTAAATTCAGAAGATGCTAACTTTTTATTAAGTGAAGCGTTACGTGGTGAAGGGGCAAAACTTGTTGACGAAAAAGGTAATGAGTTTATGTCTAAATACCATGAATTGGCAGATTTAGCTCCGAGAGATATTGTTACTCGTGCAAATTACGAGGAAATGAAAAAAGCGAATAAAGATTTTGTTTATTTGAATGCAACAAAAATTGGCGCTGAAAAAATTGAACGAAGATTTCCTTCTATCAATAAAGTTTGCTTGGCAAATGGGATAGATATGAAAAAAGATTTTATTCCTGCACACCCTGCGGCTCATTATTTTATGGGTGGAGTTAAAGCAAATGTTGACGGAAGAACTTCTATAAAAGGCTTATTTGCACTAGGCGAAGTCGCTTCTACTGGATTACAAGGTGCAAATCGTTTAGCAAGTAATTCTTTACTTGAATGTGTTGTAATGGCGTATTCTTTAGCTGATTATATTAAAAATAATTTTGAAAACTCTATCATAGATTTTAACGAAAATATTGAAAAATTTGTTAAAAAATACTCACAAGAATTAGGATTTATTGAGTATGATACGGTTGCTTTAAAAGCTGAATTGCAAGAATTAATGTGGAATGGCGCTGGAATTATTAGAAGTGAAGAAAGTTTAAAAGAGGCAAATTCTTCTTTGCAAAAATTGAAATCTAAATTTTTACGTAATAATAAATGCTTGAATATTCAAGAATATGAGTTTAAAAATATGTTGACAGTTGCTCAAATTATAATAAATTCGGCATTAAACAGGAAAGAATCAAGAGGTGCGCATTATAGAGAGGATTATCCGTTTACAAAGGATATTGGCGAACATAATTGTGTAGTTAAACAACAAGGAGAACTAAGTTTTGTTAGATAAATTTTTAATTGATAAGCATGTACTTTTGGCTTTGGAAGAAGATATTGGATTTGGCGATATTACAACAGATAATTTGGCAACAGAAGATGATAAATTAACCGCTAAATTAGATACTCGTGTAGATGGTATTTTATGCGGTACAAAGGTTTTTGAAAGAGTTTTTAAACTTTTGTCTGATGATGTTGAAATTAAATTTAATTTTAAAGACGGAGATAGAATTAAAGCAGGTGATGTGATTGCAACTTTAACAGGTTCTGCATCTGCAATTTTAAAAGGTGAACGTACTGCTTTGAATTATATTCAACGTATGAGCGGTATTGCAACTGAAACTCGCAAGTATCAAGATGCTATTGGTGATAATAAAGCAAGAATTTCTGATACAAGAAAGACTACTCCAAATTTTAGAGTATTTGAAAAATATTCGGTTTTTGTTGGTGGTGCATGTATTCATAGGTTTAATCTTGCAGATTGTGCCATGATTAAAGACAATCATATTAAATTGGCGGGTTCTTTAACTTTAGCAGTTGAAAAAATAAGAAAAAATATTTCACATACTCATAAAATTGAAGTTGAATGCGATACTTTAGAGCAAGTTGTTGAGGCTGTTGACTGTGGCGCAGATATAATTATGCTTGATAACATGTCATGTGAAAGAATGGCTGAGGCTGTGAATTTAATTAACGGTAAAGCAATTGTTGAAGCAAGTGGAAATGTTAATTTATCAACTGTTGCAGATATTGCAAAAACAGGCGTAGATATAATTTCCTCAAGTGCAATTGTAGCAAAAGCACCAACGCTTGATTTGGGCTTAGATATAGATTAATTTTATTAAGTATTATGAAGCGAAAATTATTATCGTTGAAAATCACCTGTAATACTAAATTGAACAAAATAAAATAGAATAGTTGTATTGCGATTGCTCAATTGAATGGTTATAATGAAAGTATAAATATAAGAGGATTGAGCTTATGAAGATGATGTCTGGTAAAAGTGAATTGAAATTTGTGAATGGTGAATTGACAAATAATAAACAAGTAAATGTCAATAATGTTAATTCACAACTCACAACTAACTACTCACTGGTGAAATCTTTTGCTTTTACGTTAGCTGAAACATTGGTTGTCATGGGCATTATCGGTGTTGTTGCAGCACTTACTATTCCAAACTTAAACCAATCAACAGGCGATAGAGAAAAAGTTGCTAAGGTTAAAAAAATATATTCAAACTTAAATGACGTATTTGGACGAGCAACAGCAGTCTATGGACCTTTTGATGAATGGTTTGTTAATGATAATAATGAGGATAAAGCAATAAATAAACGTTTTGGTGAACGAATGGTAGAATTTATGAAAATTTCAAAAAATTGTAAATTAAATTCAGGAGAAGGCTGTTTTTCTACTACAACAAATGGCGGAATGTTGGCTAATGTTGCTGGTAAGCCTGAGTTTGATTTTCATGATGATGCATATAAATTTATAACTGCAGATGGTACGTCTGTGTATATTGGATTAGGTTGGATAGTTGTTGACATTGATGGTCCTAATAAAGGACCTTATGAAGAAGGCAAAGACTGTTTCTTTTTTGAAATCAAAAATGGTCAAATAGTTCCAAGCTCGTATCTAACTGGAACTACTCCTAAAGTTCAAATGACAAAATGGGTATTGGAAAATGATAATTTGGATTATTTAAAATGTCCTGATGAATTGGATTGGGATACAAAGACAAGTTGTAAATAGCGGGCCGTGAGTTGATAAGTTTGTTATTTTCATTAATAAATTCACAACTTATTATTTATTCAATTATTAACAAATGTAACGATTTTTGTAATATTTGAAATCACAACTTCTTTTATGTTTTTATATTAGTGTAAGTGAGATTCACGAGGTTAAATCGGGGTGATATTATGGCTTTAGGTTTTAATTCAAATTTATTTAATACAAATACTCAATCAAGAAGTACAGAAACTGCTGGTATTATTGCTTCTAACAATAATGTTGAAACTGCAGGTACAATTGCTACTGAAACAGCTGGCACAATAGCAATGGCTCAAGGTTCTGGAATTGATTCGTTTGAATCAAGCAATCCTTTTGCTCCACAAATTGATTATAGTCAATTTGCTTCAGTTCCTGAAACAGCTGGCTCTATCGCTTGTGAAACTGCTGGTTCTATTGCTTTTGACGGTATTGAAACAGCTGGCTCTATTGCTTGTGAAACTGCTGGTTCAGTTGCTTCTGGCGATTGTGGTTCTTCGTTTGGTTCTTTTGATAGCGGTTTTGTTTGCTAGTTTTAAAGAACTAAATAAAATTTTAAAAGCGGACAATTATTTGTCCGCTTTTTTTAGCATTTCCTTAACTGTGTTTATTGGAATTGCAAACCCTATCCCTATGTTTGAAATATTGTTGTCTGGATTATAAATAGATTGATTTATCCCGACAACCTCTCCTGTTGTGGTAATTAAAGGCCCGCCAGAATTTCCTGGGTTAATTGCCGCATCTGTTTGAATTTTGTCCTTTGCATAATCAATTCTGGAAATAATTCCTTGTGTTAAAGTGCCATTAAATCCAAAAGGATTTCCAATTGCTAAAACTTTTTGACCTACCTTTATTTTTTCTGAATCACCCAAAGATATTGTGTTTAAAGCTTCTTTCGTTTGTATCGAGATAAGTGCAATATCTGTTTTTCCGGTTGTTAAAATTTTTGCTTTATAGACATGCCCGTTATGTAGCGTAACATCTATCTTTTTACTATCCGCAATAACATGCGAACTTGTTAAAATAATTCCGTTCTTATCAATAATGCACCCAGTACCGCTAGATACGCCAATAGGTAGTTCTGCGTCAATTGAAACAATTGCAGGATTAAGTTTTTCATATACATTTATGTACATGCTTTCTTCGTTATCATAAGCAAAAACTGCGACATTTGTAACAAATACGCAACAAATTGTAATAATAAGCTTTTTATACATAAACCTGAAAACCCCCTTAATAAGTGTATTTTAAACGCATGTTAGATATTAATCTACTACCAATGTAACAATTTAATAGCATTATTATTGCAAGCATTAAACCTTTAATTTATAATATGATTGATACTATACGTAGGTTTGATAAATAATTGTAAGGAAAGGAAAGAAAAATGAGACGTATTGAATTATTCAAACAAGCTTTAAATGAAAAAAGAGCATTAAAAGTTATTTCTGGTATTAATAACTTAAATGTTGAAAAAGCTGAAATGGTTATTTCTTCAGCTATTGAAGCAAAAGCTACAGCTGTTGATGTTGCTGCTAATAGAGAAATTTTATCATTAGCTACTAATTTAATTTCAGAAGCAAATTCTGATATCGTATTATTTGCTTCATCTATTAATCCAGTAGATTTAGCTATGGCAGTTAATGAATATAATGTAGATGCTATTGAATTAGGTAACTTTGATGCATTATATAGCGAAGGTTTAACAA
The DNA here is from genome assembly GCA_934699705.1 of uncultured Candidatus Melainabacteria bacterium. GTDB lineage: Bacteria > Cyanobacteriota > Vampirovibrionia > Gastranaerophilales > Gastranaerophilaceae > UBA6984. Next base: position 15,555 of record CAKUXD010000004.1, on the reverse strand, counting down.
TGTCTTCAACACAAGTTATTTCACTTGTTAAAGAAACATTATCATTAATTAGCTCAGAAAAAAGAAATGAAATCTTATTCTCAGTAACAATTCCTGGTTCATTAGCTATTTCTGAACAAATTTCATTAGCTAGAGAATTAGAATTATTGAACATTGATTTAATTCAAACAGAAGGTTATGTATCTCAAGTTAACAACTACGAAGGTGCAAGAGCATGGCTTAACAGAGCTGAATTAACAATTTCTAACACATTAGAATTATATAAAAACGTTGAATTACCAATTATGACAGCTTCTAATATTAATACAACAACTGCTCAATTTGCTTATGCAGCAGGTGCTAGTGCTATCGGTTGTGGTTCTTGCATTAATAGATTAGAATCAAAAATCTCTATGTTAGCTGTAATTAGCAACTTAATTGAAATTTCTAACAGAAACAGTATTATGATTTCTGCTTTGAAAAATCAAAATATTTCATCTTCAATTGTAGAAACTTCTTTAATATAGTTTCTTAATTTAAGATAATAGAGATATTATTAAGTCGGCGGTTCGCTTTGCGAACCGCCGACTTTTGTTTTTAAAAATTATAATCCTAATTGTTTTAAAATCTTTTTAATATCTTTTTCAAGTTGTTTATCTGTTTTAATCGTTTTTTTAATTTTTTCAGACGCATACATAACTGTTTGGTGTTTTTTGTTTAAATCATTTGCAATACTTTCGTAGCTATATTGAAGTTTTTCTCTTGCTATATAGCAAACAATAGCGCGCGCATTTGAAATATTTTGGACTCTTGCTGTGCTTTTTATTTCGTCTGTTGAAATGTCATAAAAATCGGCAACTATGTCTATTATTTTCAAAACATTTGGTTTATTTATGCATTCTTCACATTTAAGAACTTTTTGAGCAAATTCTAGTGTAATGGGTGTTTCTTCGATATCAGAAAAAGCGTTAACCTTTGTAAAAGCGCCTTCCAACTCGCGAACATTGTCTTTATAATATTTTGCAATATATTCAAATACTTCTTTTGGAATATTAGACAACCCTTTTTCTGTCGCAAGATTTTCTAAAATTTTTACTCTTGTTTCAAATTCTGGAGGAAGAATTTCAACAATAAGACCTTGTTCAAAGCGAGTTCTTAATCTTACTGGAATTTCTGGTAAATCTTTTGGTAATTTATCTGAAGTTAAAACTATTTGTTTATTTGCGTTATATAAAGTATCAAATGTATTAAACATTTCATCAATACATTTCTTTTTATTTTCGATAAATTGAATGTCATCAATTAGTAAAATATCGACATTTCTGTATTTATTACGAAATTTATTCATTGCAGAGGTTGTATTTTTGTTTGGAACAAACGCGGTGGAATTTACGTAATCATTAATAAAATCCTCTGTTTTTATGCATTGAACTTTTAAGTTGCCCTTCATTGTAACGTAATGCCCAATTGCTTGCATTAAGTGTGTTTTGCCTAATCCAGAAGCTCCTTGAATATAAAGAGGGTTATATAAAGCTGTTGGATTTTGAGCAACTTTTTCTGCTGCAGCTTTTGCCATTTTATTATTTTTATCAACGACGAAGTTATCAAATCTATATCTCAAGTTGATATTCATTGATTTTACGTAAGATAAGTTTTCAATTGATTTTTTATGTTCTTCTTGTTCTTCTTGTTCTTTTTTTAATTTTTTTTCAAGTTTTTGTTTTTCTTTTTTTATTTGTTTAGCTAAATTTTCGTCGTATTCTAAATTAACGATTATTTCTTTTTGCAGGATTTTATTAAAAGCCTCAGTAATATTTTTATACTGAGTTCGTTTTAAGTGGTCAATTCCGAAAGATTCCCCAGAAACCAACGTAAATTGATTTCCTTCGTAAGAAATAGCCTCTAAATGACTAATCCAAACAAATATATGCTCTGGAATTGTGCGTTGAAGTTCTTTTTTAACACTTTCCCAAATATTTTTAACTTCGCTAGTGTTCATATAAATATTCTATAACAAAAATAACTTATAAAAAATAATGCCCGCAGACATGCTTAAATTAAGTGATTCAACTCTGTTATCCATTTCAATGGTAACTTTGTCTGTTGAGAAAGTTATTAATTCTTGGCTTAGTCCATCGGATTCTGCGCCAAACATTACAAGAGTTTTTTCTTGAGTGTGAAAATCTTTTAAAAATACGCTATCAGTTGATTTTGGAATTGTAGCAATTCTTGTAAAATCTTTAAAGTATTTTTGTAAAATAGTGAAATCTTTAATTTGAAATACTGGAATTTTCCATAAATTTCCAACTGAGGCTCTTACGCATTTTGGGTTATACAAATCAACTGTGTTGCCATATAAAATTATTGCGTCTAAAGCAAAGGCTGTTGCTGTTCTCAAAATTGTGCCTAAATTACCTAAGTCCTTGATATTTTCAAATAAAGCAACTCTTTTTGCATTGTTTAATAAATTAATATCAAATTCTTTTTGTACCCCAACCGCGACTGCATCTGGAGTTGAGTCTGTTGTTGAAATCTTTTTCAAAACGGCTTCTGTTACGTAAGTGATTTTTTCTTCCAAAAAGTCATAGTGAAAAGCTTTTTCTTTTAATACATAAATTTGTTTTATCTCAATATCAGCATTAAATGCTTCTTCTATGGCTTTTAATCCTTCAAGTAAGAATAATTTAGATTCATCTCTATATTTTTTTTGATGAAGTTTGGTTATTTCTTTGATTGTATCGTTGTTTATGCTCGTTATTTCCATTATTTTACCTCAAATTCTTCAAGCCAGCTTAATTCTTGTTTATCCAGCATAGAATAATCAATAAGCTTCTTTTCGTAATGCATTTTTACGAAGGAATTGATAATTCCATTTTTTAAATAGCAAGAGTTCTCTAATCTTACACCGAAATACCCTTGTTTGTAAAGTCCTGGTTCAATTGTAAAACACATATTATCTTGCAGTTCAACTAAGGAGTCTGGAGTTCCTGTGCTTAATCTAGGTGGGCTTTCGTGAACACTAATGCCTATTCCATGTCCAAGACCATGATTAAATTCAAATCCATCAGGCGAATTTGTTGCTAAAAATTCTCGTGCGACATTATCTATATCAAACCCACAAGAAAAATCTTTTGTGTTAAATGCACGTAAAAATGCTCTTAATACGGTTGTGTAAATTGTTTTTTGTAAGTCGTCAGGTTCTCCTTTTACAAAAACTCTTGTTATATCTGTTGCAAGCCCGCCTTCATAGTAGCCACCACAGTCGATTAGTATTAATGAGCCATTTTTAACTATTTCGTCTTTTGATGATTTTGAATAATGTGCTAAAGCGGAATTTTTATCTTTTGCTACTATTGATGTGAAGGATTGACCAATTGCACCATATTTTTTGAAATTATTTTCTAATTCTTGTTTAATATCGTATTCAGAAATGTTGTCGTGTTCTTCAATAAATTTTCCTGTGTCTGCCAGAGCTTTGTCTGTTCTTGAAAAAGCATCTTTATAATGTTCGATTTCAGCATCGGTTTTTATACATTTTGACATCGAAACAGGATTTAGCTTAATTTTGTTGGCTTTTTTGCCTAAAAGTGCGTAATCGTGCGCTGTAATTGTCATTTCATCTACATAAATTGTTTTAATTTCGCAATTTTTAATGAAATTATCAAAGTCTTTTAGCCTTTCATCTTTAAATAAAATGTCTTTATCTTTTGTAAATAGAGCTTTTCCTTCAACTGAGCAAGAATTTGTTTTATTGAAATTTCTTAAATTGTAAATGTAAGAAATTTCTTCTAAATTTGTGATTAAAATAGCTTCATCATCTTGCAGGTTTAATTCTTTTATTTTTTCAGCAGAGGTTTTGCCAGTTAGTTTTGTCGGTATTTCGGTTAAATTTTGGGGTTGCAGGGTTTGTTCTTTTTCAATTGGGTCTGTATCAAAAAGTTTTACGAGTATATTCTTTTTGCTAAAAGTTTTTACTAAATTTTTATATCTAAATTGAGAATTTTTTCTTGAACATATACCTAAAATGGTATTTTCAGACATTCTTTTAGCAAGTTCATCAATAACTTTATCGCCGATTTGTAGCTTAACCACAGTTATATCTTCGTGGTTGACTTCTAAATCTGCTTGAGAGTGGTATCTGCCGTCAACAAAAAGAAAAACGTTATCTTTAGTTACTAAAGCATCGCCAGTAGAGCCAGAAAAACCTGTTAAAAAATATCGTGAATTTCTTTCTAACTCATTATATTCCACCAAAAATTCATTTGTGGAATTAACCAATAAATAATCTAGTTTTTCTTTTTCTATGAATAAACGAGCTTTTTTGATGTATTCATTCATTATTCTTCAACGTCTGTTACTAAAATTAAGTGCCAGCCGAATTGAGTTTGAACTGGTTGTGATAATTCACCTTTTTCTAAAGAAAAAGCTGCATCTTCAAAAGGTTTTACCATAACGCCTTTTGGGAAAAATCCTAAATCTCCGCCATTTCTACCTGATGGGCAAGAAGAATTTTCCATAGCTGCTTGTGCGAAATCTTTACCATTTTTTATTTCATTGTATAATTCTTTAGCTTCATCTTCTGTTCTAACTAAAATGTGGCTTGCTTTTACTTGTGTTGGCATATTATTTTCTCCTTAATCTTACATATATTTATTATAACAAAAAAATGAAAATACTATAAATGTAATTTTGAAACTTGACAACCTTTGAAATTCAAGTATAGATTGTGTTTTGAAATTTAATAATAACTTTTTGTAAACTTTTGTTACGGTTTTTGGCATGTAACTAACAAAAAAAAAATTGTTGGGCTATCATGCATGTACAACTATCCCCAAATCTCCTCCCAAGATTATGAAGTATATAAGTAGCTAAAAGCTACTTTTTTTTTTGTTTTGTAAATTTTAAATTGGCATGTTCATATTTGTGTTAAAATTTGATTATGGAAAAGATAAAAGTAACAAAAATGCAAGGGTGCGGAAACGATTTTGTAATCGTTGATTACGCAGAATATGAAAAAACAAATTTGGAAATGGCAGACTTTGCAAAAAAAGTTTGTGATAGAAATTTTGGAATTGGCGCAGATGGTTTAATTATTCCAAAAACTGATGTTGATGATGCAGATGTAAGTTGGTATTTCTATAATTCAGACGGCTCAACTGCTCAGATGTGCGGAAATGGCATGCGTTGTTTTGCAAAGTATGTTAAGGATAATAAAATTGTAGAAAAAAATGAAATTGCAGTAAAAACGCTTGCTGGAATTATTAAGCCTCAAATCCAAGAAAATGGATTGGTTAGGGTTAATATGGGGCAACCAATTTTATTTCCTGAAAAAATCCCTTGTAAACTGACTAAAGCTACAAATCAAAAACTTATTTTAGGTGGTAAGTTTTATTCTGTAAATGTAGTTTCAATGGGTAATCCGCATTGTGTGATTTTTGTTGATGAAGAAGATGATATTTTGGATTTAGCAAAAAAACTAGGGCCACAATTTGAAACACACGAAGTATTTCCTGAAAAAACAAACGTGGAATTTGTGAAGATAAAATCAAGAAATGAAATTGATATGTGTGTTTGGGAGCGCGGTTGTGGTATAACTTTAGCGTGTGGAACAGGGGCTTGCGCATCAGTTGTAATTTCAATTTTAAATAACTTAACAGACAGTAACGTTAAAGTTAATCTGCCTGGTGGGGCTTTAAACGTTGAGTGGCAAGGTTCTACGGCAAATATGAGGGAAGATGTATTTTTAACAGGTCCTGCCGAATATAGTTTTTTTGCAGAATATTTATTGTAATTTTTTTGTTTATGATAATATATTTTTATAGATTATTTTAGAATGTAAGGAGAAAAAATGAAAAAATACGAATTATTAGCAATTTACAAACCTAATTTAGACACAGAAGATATTGATAAAACTCTTGAAAAATTTGATACAGAAGTTGCTGAAATGGGCGGTAAAATTGAATCAAGAGATAAAATGGGTCGCAGAAAACTAGCTTATGATATTCAAAAAACAAGAGATGGTTTCTTCGTAAATACTGTTTTATCATTACCAGCAGACAAAGTTGCTGATTTAAAACGTTCATTAAAATTAAATGATAATGTTTTAAGAACTATGATGTTAGAAGTTTCAGAAAAAGCATCAGTATAGGATTTAAAAAATGACAGTAGCAAAAGCAGTTGTAACAGGAAAATTATTTAGAAATCCAGAAAAACGTTTTACTTCTAATAACGTTCCTATTTCTGCGTTTGTTTTGAATATTGGCGATAAAGAAGAACTTTTAATAAGAGTAATTGTTAAACGTAATTCTTTAGACGAAGTTGTTTCAAAACTATCTAAAGGCTCAAAAGTTTTAGTTGAAGGTAGATTAGAAACAGCTAATGTAAAAAATGAAAATGGCGTTGAGAGAAAAATTTTCGAAATTGATGCAAACGCTATTGAATTAATGGGTGAATCTTCTTCATCTGCAACTGATTTTAATGAAGATATTGTAAAATTTGCGGAATCTGAAATTGGTGATGAGTTAATAGGTGAAGACGAAATTCCATTTTAACGAAAGATTATAAGTTATATTTGCATAAGAAAGGAAAAATAAATGGCAAAACAAGACTTAAATGATAAGAAAAAACGTAAAACTTGCAGTTTTTGTGCTGATCATATCGATTCAATTGATTACAAAGATGCTGCAAAATTAAAAAGATATTTAACAGAAGCTGGAAAAATTATTCCACGTCGTGTTACTGGTAATTGTGCTGAACACCAAAGAATGGTTGCTAAAGCTGTAAAAAGAGCTAGAGAAGCTGCAATTATCAACTATGTTTTTGATTAGTATTGTTGTTTAGAAGATTAAGACTATGGAAAAAATAACAATAAGATCTGATAGAAATACGGATTATGTATTTACTTACAAAGGCGAAGAAGTAGTCCTTGGTGCAGGAAAAATTATAAGTATCGCAGATGGTTTGGCAGATGTTGTTCTTCCAACTTGCGCGATGAAGATTAGTAATAATTTGATTATCATAAAAGAGGATGTAAAGTAGTCCTCTTTTATGGTTAAATTTTATAGGGAAATAGTATGAAAAAACAAAAAGTTGCAGTTATTGGTTGTGGATTATGGGGCAGAAATATTGTTCGTAATTTCTATAATTTAGAAGTTTTAGATACGGTTTGTGATTTAGATACTGAAAATCTTCAAAAAATCAAAGAACAATATCCTGATGTTCATACAACTTCTGATTTTGATGAAATTTTAAATAATGATGAAATAACGGCTGTTGCTGTGGTTACACCAAGTCATACGCACTTTAAGCTAGTTAAACAAGTGCTTGAAACAGGTCGTCATGTTTATGTTGAAAAACCTATTTCGACATCAGCAAAGGAAGCAGAAGAATTAAAAAAACTTGCTGACGAAAAAGGGCTTGTTTTAATGGTTGGTCATTTATTATTATACCACCCTGCAGTAAATCGCTTAAAAATGTTAGTTGATGAAGGCGATTTAGGTGAAGTTGTTTATGCTCAAAGTGATAGATTGAATGTTAATTATTTCAAAAACGACAGAAGTGTAATGTGGGATTTAGCACCTCATGATGTGTCTATGATGGCTTATGTTATTGGTCAAGAGCCTAAACAAGTTATCTCTGCGGTTGGTTGTTCAACAGATAAAAATGAGATTATGGATATAACTCATTTAACTATTGAATTTGAAAATGGTGCTATTGGTCAAATTTCAGACAGTTGGATTACACCAATGAAGCATGTGCGTCTTTTAGTTAGAGGTACAAAAGCAACTGCAATTTTAGATGATACTTTACAAGAAGACAAACTTCAGGTATTTGATAATAAAAAAGACGGTCCTGCAACGGATATTCATATTGATTATCTTGAAATTGAACCTTTAAAACTAGAATGTCAGCATTTTATTACTTGTTGTGAAACTGGCAAAAAAGCTCGTTCAGATGGTGAAAATGGTTTTAATGTAGTTCGCATTCTTGATGAAGCAGAAAAAATCATGTTAGATGAAAATAAATTAAAAAGTGTGGATCAACGTAATTTCGCACTTTCAAGATTAAAACAATAAAATTTCGGGTGCATATTTATGCACCCTTTTTTGTAATATTTGGGGGATATATGGCAAACATTATAAGTATTTTTCGTATTTTTTTAGTATTTATCGCCGTTGGACTTTTATATTTTAAAGAGTCATCTGGTGCATATTTGGCGTCTTTAATTTTAACTATCTTAGCATTTGCATTTGATGGATTAGATGGTTATGTTGCAAGAAAATTCAACGAAACCAGTAAATTAGGCGCAGTATTAGATATTATGGGTGATAGAATTGCGGAATATGCTTATTGGATTATGTTTGCGCACCTTGGTTGGATTCCTGTGATATTCCCGTTAATTGTGGTAACTCGAGGTGTTGTTACAGATAGTTTAAGAAGTGTTGCCTTAGAACAAGGTTTAATTCCTTTTGGTAAAGGTAGTATGCTTGATGATCCTGTTAATCAATGGTTATGCGGTTCTAAGGTTATGAAAATTGGTTATGCAGTGGCAAAAGCTGTTGCTTTCACATTTTTCATTATTGCTTATAACCCTGCAATGTCGGAATGGCTTGCTTGGTGTATTTTAATATTAGGTGCTTTAGCTGCAGAAATAGCAATTTTACTTTGTGTTTTAAGAGCTGTACCTGTTTTATTTGAAAGTAAGAAATTTTTTGTAAAAGAAGAAAAATAATGGAAGTTATGGATATTAGACAATTTAATGTTGTTCTTTATGAACCAGAAATTCCGCAAAATACTGGTAATATTGCTCGTTTATGTGCTTGTACTGGTGCAAATTTGTATCTTGTGGGGAAATTAGGGTTTTCTTTGTCTGATAAATATACAAAAAGAGCAGGATTGGATTATTGGGATAGTGTAAATCTTCAAAGAGTAGAGTCTTTAGATGAATTAAAAAATCAATTTCCAAATTCAAATTTTTATTATTTAACTACAAAATCAAAGGTTTCTTATTTTGACACGAAATTTAAAGAAGGTGATTTTTTAGTTTTTGGTCCTGAATCAAGAGGGATTCCTGAAGACATTTTATTTGAAGAAGGGGCAAAATCTATAACTATACCTATGAAGGCAGGGCAAAGGAGCTTGAATTTGTCTAATTCTGTTGCTATTGTTTTATATGAAGCAATAAGACAAGTGGGTTAAAATGACAGAAATTAAATTACCAAAAAGAAAACAAGAGTCGCACAAAGGCACTTATGGCAAAGTCTTAAATATTGCTGGTTCGCCTAATTATTCAGGTGCGGCTTATTTATCCAGTATTTCAGCATTAAAAATTGGTTGTGGATATGTTGCTTTGGCTAGTTGTCAAAATGTTTTAAATGCGGTGGCTGCAAAAACTCCTGATATTGTTTTAATACCTATAAAGCAGGCAAAAAACGTGTTGAAGAATTATGATGTTATATCCTTCGGGTGTGGTTTTTCTACTGATGCCCCAGCTATATTAATGTTCAAATCTATTATGACGGAACTTGCTATTTTAGATGTGCCTGTTGTTTTAGACGCTGACGGAATAAATTTATTGGCTAAATTTAAAAAGATTGTGTTGCCAGATAGATTAATTTTAACTCCTCACCCAAAAGAGGCTTCGAAATTATTAAATAAAACTGTTGAAGAAATATTAGAAAATCCAGAAGATTCAGCAATGGAGATTTCTTTAAACTTTAAATGTACAACAGTTTTGAAATTGCATAGAACAGTTGTTTGTTCTAAAAAATTGAATATTTATACGAATGATACTGGAAATTCAGCTTTATCAAAAGCTGGTGCAGGAGATGTTCTTTGCGGAATGATTTCTGGTCTGTTAGCGCAAGGTTTAACTCCTTTTGAGGCCTGTAAAACAGGTGTTTATTTGCATGGTTTAGCTGGTGAATTTGCAAGTGAATATCTTACTGAATATTCAGTTTTAGCATCAGAGTTAATAAATTATTTTCCAGATGCGATAAGGGCGCTTGTTAATAGCTAATTTGCCCCATAACCACAGGTTGAATTGCTCCTGTACAACTTGGAACATTATTCGGAATTTTATAGTACGTGCAATATCCAAGAAGTGCAAACGCCATAACTTCTTTAAAATTATTAGAAATTCCATAGTCTTCGTGGGATTTAATTTCAATAGAGTTTGGTAAATATTTTCTTAAATACTTTATCAAAGTTGGATTATAAGCTCCGCCCCCGCCTAATATTATTTCATCAATGCTTGTATTTGGATAAACAAATCTTTCGTAGGCTTGCGCTATTGTTTTTGCGGTTAGTGCAGTAGCCGTTGTAATAATATCGTATTTATTTTCAGGTGCCATTTTTAAGGCATTTTCAATATAATTGCTTGAAAAATATTCTCTGCCTGTTGTTTTTGGTGGTTCTGTAAAGTAGTACTCATCTTCTAGTAGGCAATTTAGCCAACTTTCAGAAATTGAACCTTCTTTAGCAAGTTCTCCATCTTTATCGTAAGGTTTATTAAAAAATTTTTGGCAACAGTAATCTATCATAATATTGCCCAGTCCTGTATCAAATCCGAAGGTCGCACAGTCTTTTGAAACAACTGTTACGTTTGAAATTCCGCCAATATTTTGAACGGCAATATTTTTATTCAAGGGTTTAAACCACGTTTCATCGGCAAAACATACCAAAGGTGCACCGTTACCACCTTGTGCGATATCAGCTGTTCTAAAGTTTGCAATTGTCATGCAACCAGTTTTTTGTGAAATTACTGATGCTTCGCCAATTTGGAGTGTACTTTTTTCTGAAATTCCCGAAATTTTTGTATCTTTTGGATAGTGATAAACAGTTTGTCCATGAGAACTTATAAAATCAGGTTTGCCATGTCGTTTAATCATTTCGTTTGCGGCATTTGCAAAACAATGTCCGATGACAAAGTTAAGTTTGCAAATGTCCTCTATTTTTGCGCCTTTATGAAAAACTTCAAAAATAGGATTTCTTATTTCATCAGGATATTCATAATTAAAACCGTCAATTAAGCTACAACTTAAATCGGGTTTTACTAAGCATAATCCTACGTCAATCGAATCACACGATGTTCCTGACATCATGGAAATAATTGTTTTAGAGGTCTGTTTTTCTTCCATAATTTAATTATAATATAAAAAAATTGCCTTTCGGCAATTTTTCAACTATCCCAAATTTTCCCAAGTCTATGATTTATTAATAGTTTAAATATGTTTGAAATTTCGTTATTTCTTTAATGTATAATGTATATTTTTTTTGATAAATAATTTTTAATCTTTTTCTAATCTTCAATAAATTAATGTAAAATCTTAAATTTTGCTATTCTTAACGCGGTTATGCCACCACCCCTTTGTCTTTCTTTTCCCTAAATCTTCCCTATTTGCTTTCGACATGATTATAATAGTCTAGTGGCGGTTTATTTACAAGTAAAGAAATTCTTTAAAATTTTTACAATTGACCATGCCCCCTAATCTAAGTGCTTATAAGTCTAATTAACAATCTTAATGAAGAAAATTTAATGAATTTAAGTAAAAGCATGCCGATTTTTTTCTTGACAAAAAGATTTCAGCACGCTTTTTTATGTTACGTATATTAAATTGTTAGTTAATGTATGGATTAACTTTTAACTTGTCTGGTAGTAATTTATTTAGATATAGTGAGTATCTTTTTCCTTCAACCAATAAATTTAATTTTAGTTCTTGTTCAAGTTTATCCTTGTATTGGTTTTCTTGTACTTGTTCATTTCTAACTATAACATATACTGGATATCCTTTGTTTTCAACTAATTGAGATAATTTGTCAAAATTATCATCTGTAATAAAATAAACATAATCGTTATAGTTGATTTTTGTACTTGGTTTTACTGCAAAGTCAAATGTTACAAGTCTTGCGTTTGTTGTGTTTGCATAATTTGAGAACAATACTAATTCGTTTTCTCCTTTTGCGTAAATCATACCAAATAGGTTAGTTACAGCAAATGTAATTACAAAAAACATTGAGATTACATACCCTGAAAATATTGACAAGGTTTCTTGAGTTTTTAATTTTAACATTAGTAATATGCCAATAAATGCACAGCCAATGATTACTGAGTATTTGAATGGGCTAACTAATTCAATCATAGGAGTTGGTAAGAATATGAAAGCAAATGATGCTATTAATGCAGCTAAAATAAATATTGTTGAAACTAAATATGTTGAAATAGAAATAGCTTGATTATTTGTTTCTTTTGATTCGCACCAAAAGAAGCCTGTTAGTAATGCAGCTGCTGGTAATGCTGGCAAAATGTATGTTGGAAGTTTGTTGCTAGAAATGCTCATTACTCCAAAAATTACAAGGAAGAATAATGAAGAAAATAAGATAATTTTTTGTTCTGTATTTTCTGCATTTGTTGTATTCCATAATTTTTGTAACCATGTACCTTCAAACTCTTTGTATTTTTTTACTAATTTTTTTATTCCATCAGTAACAGAAGCCAAGAAAATGAATGTCCAAGGCAAAAATGCTACGATGAAAACTGGAATAAAATAGAAAAATGGTCGTTCTCTTCCTAAATCGTCAGGATCTAATAATCTTGCAAAGTGATGTCTGATGAAGTATTCATGGATAAATTCCCAACCGTAATCTCTGAACATTACGACATGCCAAGGTAGTGAAATTAAAAGAAATATAAACGCACCAATTAAAAAGTGCATTGGTTTAAATAATTCTTTTAAAGATTTTGTAAATAGGCAGTATAAGAACATGACTACAAGCGGGATAGCAATTGCTAAGATGCCTTTTGCTAAAAATCCAAGTCCAGCAAATGTCCAAAATCCCCACCAACAATATTTTTTATGATGTTCTTTTACAAAATAGCTTAAAAACGCGCTATATAAAGCACTTGCAATCCATACAGTAAGCACCATATCAAGAATTGCTACGTGTGATAATATTAAAAAGAATACGCTTGTTAAAAGTACAATAGCGCTGATTAAACCGAATTTTCTTGATAAAACTTTTCTACCAAAAAAGTATGTATAAAATATTAAAAATGTTGCCATCAAAGCGATAGGAAATCTTACTGCAAATTCGTTAAACTTCCCAAAAAGTTTTATTGATGCACCTACTATCCAAAAATAAAATGGTGGCTTTTCTAAAAATGGAACGGAATTTAGTAATAATACATTCCAATCGTTAGAATTTGCTAAATCTCTTGACATAATTGCATATCGAGTTTCATCAACATCTAAAAGCGGGTAAAAATTTAATCCCCAAAACAAGAACAACCAGCAAAGTATACCCAAAAGTGTAATTGCGGATAAGTCAGGGTGTTCTGCAATAAATTGTTTTATTTTATTCATATTTTCTCCTTAAATATACTTATGTTATAATTTCTTATAGTTTAACATTTTATATAAGGTTTATCAAATATGAAAAGATTTTTTAATATTTTATTTTTAATTGTTTTCGTTTTAATTTTTTCAAGTTCAGTTTATGCGAAAGATGTAAAATTTATTCAAGTTACGGACTTGCACTTTGATGCTACACAAGGTTCTATTGAAAATTTTAATAATTTAATAGAACAAATTAATAAAATTCGTGATTTAGATTTTGTAGTTTTTACTGGAGATAACATTGATTCGGCTAAAAAAAGAATGCTAAATGATTTTTTGAAAATCGCAAAAAAGATAGATGTTCCTTATTACATTGAAATAGGAAATCATGATTGCTTTAAGGCTGGTGGTTTATCTAAAGCAGAATATAGAAAAATGGTTAATAAAAGCTTGAAACGTAATCATAAAGATTTTAATTTTGTTAAGAAACAAGATAAACTGGTATTTCTTTTTATAGATGGAGTTAAAGAAATTATACCAGCACAGAATGGCTATTATAACAGTGAAACTTTGCAATGGTTAGAAAAACAATTGGATAAGTATAAAAACAAAAAAGTTATAATTTTTCAACATTTTCCATTAATGGAAGAAAGACCAAATTCAAACCACAATTTATTTAGACCTGAACAATATTTTGAAATTATTTCTAAACACGATAATATTCTGGCTATTTTTGCAGGACATTACCACTCGCCTAATGAACTAAATAAAGATGGTGTATTGTATTACATCTCAGGTCCTGCACACGGAAAAGAAGCTAGTTATAGAGAAGTTTATATTGAAGATTTAGGTAATAATAAGTATGAATTCTATACTCAAATGGTAAATTTTAAAGAATGATTTTTTATAATTTAATTATTATCCTTTGAAATCTTGACCACCGACAATTTTTAAGTGCCTATCTGCACCTTCGCCAATGCTTTCACTTTCAAGATTGTGTTGTTCAACAAGTTCGTGTTGCATTTTTCTAATTTGTTGGTTTTGCGGTGAAAGTTCGATGTTTCTTGCGCCTGCTAAAATCTTATCGATTGCGTTTTTTGCTTCATCAAGAGCTTTTTCCGCGTCATCATAATACCCTTGTAAGGCTTGTGATGACTCTCTTATATCAAGTGCTTCTTTAACTACTTTTTGGATTTGAGCCATTGAATTTGTTTTTACGTAGAAGATTTGTAAACGATAGTTGTTAGCTGTACTTAAAATTTTTGCTCCACCTTTTGCAAAGTTTTTGTGAGCAATAACCAAATCTGCTTCGTCAATATTTTTAGTTATTTCAGCGTTCAAATCTAATCTTTCAATGATTTTTTCAACAATTGAGCGAGATACTGCATAAAGATAGATTTTTTTGAACTTTTTAGCCTCTTTTACATAATCTTTTCGATTGAAGCTGAATTTTAATCTATCAGCTGGGTCTTGTTGAGTTAACTTTTTATCGGCTTCATTAATTTTATCAATAATTTCTTGATTAGTTTGTTTTTGTGGCTCAACTGGCATTAAATGTTCTTCTTCTTTAATTTCAGCAGGCTTGTTATCGTATGTTTTATCAACTTTTCTTATTTCTGGGCGTATTGGCCAGCCTCTAAGAATGTAATCAACTGCTTCTGCGGCGTCTTTGTATACTGCTAAAGTGTTTCTGTCTAAAATTTCAATAACAATATCAAAGGTTGGTTGTTTTTCACGTTCTAAAACGGTTTTTTGAGAGGCTCTGCGTTTTGCTTCGTCGTCGCCCAAGGTAACTGATTGAATTCCACCAACCAAATCAGATAATGCAGGGTTTTTGATTAAATTTTCTAAACTTTGACCGTGGGCAGTTGCAATCAACATAACACCACGTTCTGCAATTGTTCTTGCGGCTTGAGCTTCAGCTTCTGTCCCGATTTCGTCAACAACTATGACTTCTGGAGTGTGATTTTCAACTGCTTCAATCATAATATCTTTTTGAAATTCAGGTTGTCTAACTTGCATTCTGCGAGCTTTACCAATTGCAGGGTGCGGAGTATCACCATCGCCAGCAATTTCGTTTGAAGTGTCAACAATAACAACGCGTTTTTCAAGTTCGTCTGCAACTAAACGGGATATTTCTCTTAATTTTGTGGTTTTTCCAACTCCTGGTTTACCCAAGAATAAAATGCTTTTTCCTTGCATTACAAAATCTTTTATACAAGCAATAGTCCCTGTAACAACC